>NZ_CP085993.1 GCF_020736705.1 Psychrobacter sanguinis | reverse complement strand
TAGAACACTAAAAACGTTCATGCTACATACATTTGTTTTAGCCGTGCTTATAGTGTTTATATCAACTGATGACTAGTTAAGAAGTTGATGAGTACAAATTACTTAATCATAATCCAAGGAGTATGGAAATGAACAATCAAACTTTAAAAGGTGAATGGAACCAACTTAAAGGTAGTGTTAAGCAGAAGTGGGCAGATCTAACTGACGATGATTTGACTCATATCGAAGGTAGCCGCGATAAGTTGGTAGGACGATTACAAGAACGTTCTGGCCGAACTAAAGAAGAGGTGGAACGTGAGGTTGATGATTGGCGTCGTGAGAACGACTACTAGCAACTAGTATTAATATATAAAAACAATAAGATCATACCTTAAATATCGCTCCTAACCGCATTTCTTAAGATGCGGTTTTTTTGTATGTTAATTTCCTATAAAAAAACCGATACCTAACCCTATTAATAAAATAGTAAGGATAGCTATGAATAGCATCCTGATCTGAACCAGTTGTATTTTTTCTGCAATCTTTATAGCATCTTTAGTATTATTAAATTTTTTAAATCTGGCTGTTTGTTTTTTCTGGCGCATATTTTTATCCCTTTATAATTTTACTTCATATCTTATGGGATATGAGCTATTCCATTTTTAATTTAGGCTAAACCTAAATTTATGCACCTTTATTAGAGGCTATAACAAAGTATAAGGATGTTAATTGAGCCCTTTTTAGGTAGTTTTAGTATATGGCTTTCGGTGAAATTGGACAACCATCTAAAACAACTATGATACTGTACTAGGTATACATCAGAGGACATCATTGAACAAAGAGAGGCTATGTGAACATATCAGTATCAGAAGCATCAAAAAGATGGGGTGTATCAAGGACCACAATCTACAAAAAGATAGATGATGGCGAGCTTTCAAGAAATTCAGACAAGAAAATCGATACTACTGAAATGTTACGGGTTTTTGGGAACCCACCAAGCACTGAACGTACTGAACAAAATGAAAATAATGTCCAATGGACGTCAGTGAACTGTAAAGCTGAACAGGAAAACGTTCAGCTAAAACATGAATTAGAGATGGAAAAACTAAAAAATATCCACCTACAGCAACAACTAACCTATCACAAACAGCTAGTTGAGAATTATCAAAAGCAAATTGACCAGTTAAGTAAGAGCTTGGACAAAGCGAATGCCAGTATTCAGGACTTTGCACAGACCAAACTATTAGAAATGAAAAGTAGCTTATCAGTTTCGAGCATCTCTCAAGACGAAAACAGTCCCAAGGACAATCATGGAGACAGTGAAATATTAAGCTCTGAATCAAATTCAAAAATTGCTACTAATCAAGAAGCCGTCAACATTAAGGGCAAGAAAAGATGGTGGAGCTTGTCTTTGTAAGTGCTCTCATGGATAGTTGGGTTTTAACGAGCAAAACCTTTACTTGTTAAAGAGTAGCTAAGTATCACAGTTGTCATGAGCATCGATTAGGAGTAGTATATAGACTATAATCTATATTATGGTTTTATATGTGGACTGTCATCACAACCGATGTATTCAATGATTGGCTTTATCAGCAAGATCAATCGACACAAGAGAAGGTGCTTGCCGCTTTAGTGGTCTTAGAGCAGCAAGGCCCAAGTCTGGGGCGCCCTTTAGTGGACACTGTATATGACTCAAAATTTACCAATATGAAAGAGCTTCGGGTCCAGCATCGAGGTAAACCACTGAGAGCCTTTTTCGCATTTGATCCGAAAAGGCAAGCGATTGTACTTTGTATCGGTGATAAGGGTAATAACAAGCGCTTTTATAAAGAAATGCTAGCCACAGCCGATCAACAGTATGAGCATCACCTTAAAACTTTGGGAGATTTATAACATGACTAAGACACTACAAGAGCTGTTAGCAGAGCGTTCTTTAGACAGCCAGGCGCGTATTCAGCAACTGGCCGAGCAGCTATTTTTGGAAAACCAACTCTACCGCATCCGAGAGGAGCTTGAAATCTCTCAAAAAGAACTTGCTCAAACTATGGGCATTAAGCAGCCTTCACTATCTGCTATAGAAAACCGTGGCAATGACCTTAAAATCTCAACCATGAAAAAATATGTTGAAGCCATGGGTGGTAAGCTTCGTATTGATGTGGAGTTACCTACGGGGAAGCATATTGGCTTTACTGTCTGAATATATTCGTCAGATTATATAGAGGAGGATATTGGCTTTGATGCCTTTGAAACCTCAGCAATTAATTGTCTTGAACACTTTACAGTCTGTTGAATATCAGAGTAGCTGTGACCTGAGTTTAGAAGGCTGGCAATAATTTTACGCTTTTCCATGTCCTTGCCCCGCCCTTTATATTTACCTTGAGCTTTAGCGCGTGCAATACCTTGCATTTGACGGTTACGTCTATCCTCATAATCCTTTCTGGCAATGGCCGCTAACATATCAAGTAGCATGTCATTTATAGCGCGCAGTACGCTTTCCATGAACTCGGAGCTATTACCTTGCTGCAATGCCATATATGACGTGGGCAACTCTTTAGACACCACAGAAATGCGTTTGTCTGATAGTTTTCTCTTTAGAGTGTCCCAATCAGTTTGATTTAAACGTGCTAAACGGTCTATCTGTTCGACTAAGATCACATCTCCCTGAGAGGCATCATCAATGAGCTGCATGAGTTTTGGACGTTCTAGCATCGCTCCTGATTCGTTTTCAGTATAGAATGCTGCGATTTTATGGCCATGCTCTCTAGCAAAAGCAATAAGCTCATCTTTAGCACGATTGGCGTCTTGATCTTTGGTTGAGGCACGAAGGTAGGCTCTAATAAACATAAACACCCAAAATAGTCTGTTATAAGTGGTTCTATTATAACAGTCTATTTTGGGTGGTCTATTAATATTTTATAAGGCGTTTTTAGGTGGTTCCGCTAGGGTATACCTTTTAGAACACCACCGCTATTTTTACTAACTGGATTTAATAACTACAGACAGCTAGGTAAATGACGAGCAGGATCGCTCTCACGTGCTGCCATAGCATCTTCAATGTTCATCCCAAGGGCTTTGGCAACGCCTACGCCATAAGCTGGATCACACCAGTAACAGTTGCGAATATGACGATATTTAATAAAATCAAGCGCATCACCCATCGCTCGAGCAGTATTATCAAACAACACTTGCTTTTGCTCATCATTCATTAGGTTAAACAGTGCGCGCGGCTGGCTAAAATAATCACTATCGTCCTCACGGAAATCGTAGTGCGCTGCATAGCCATCAATCTTTAAAGCTGGCTCAGCGTACTGCGGCTGATCTTGCCACTGCTCAAAGCTGTTTGGCGTATAATGTGGACGACCACCGTAGTTATCATCGACACGCATTTGACCGTCGCGGTGGTTACTGGTGACAGGACAACGAGGTTTATTGACTGGAATTTGCTTGTGATTGACACCAACGCGATAACGCTGAGCATCCGCGTAACTAAAGAGACGCGCTTGTAGCATACGGTCTGGTGAGGCACTGATGCCAGTTACGAGATTGTTCGGCGCAAAAGCCGCCTGCTCGACGTCTAAGAAATAATTGTCTGGGTTTTTATTAAGCTCAATCTCGCCAACTTCAATCAACGGATAATCACCTTTTGGCCATACCTTGGTCAAATCAAACGGATGGTAAGGTACTTTATCAGCATCGGTTTCTGGCATGATTTGCACGTACATTTTCCACTTCGGAAAATCGCCATTGTCGATGGCATTGAGCAAATCTTCTTGATGGCTTTCACGATTCGAGGCGATGATTTCGGCTGCTTCGGCGTCGGTTAGGTTTTTGATACCTTGTTGAGTACGGAAATGAAACTTGACCCAAAAACGCTCATTGGCGCTATTGATAAAGCTATAAGTATGCGAACCAAAGCCATGCATATGTCTATAAGACGCCGGAATACCGCGGTCGCTCATGGTAATGGTGACTTGGTGCAAAGACTCTGGCAGTAATGTCCAAAAATCCCAGTTATTGGTCGCCGAACGCATATTGGTACGTGGGTCACGCTTGACCGCTTTATTTAAATCTGGAAATTTGCGCGGGTCACGAACGAAAAATACCGGCGTATTATTACCGACCAAATCCCAAATCCCTTGCTCGGTATAGAACTTTAGCGCAAAACCGCGAATATCACGCTCAGCATCAGCAGCGCCGCGCTCACCTGCGACTGTACTAAAACGTGCAAACATCTCCGTTTGCTTACCCACTTCGCTAAAAATATCAGCACGCGTATATTGAGTAATGTCATTAGTGACGGTAAAAGTACCGAACGCGCCCGAACCTTTGGCGTGCATGCGGCGCTCTGGTATAACTTCTCGGTTCAAGTCGGCAAGCTTTTCGTTAAGCCATAAGTCCTCTGCAAGTAGAGGACCGCGTTTACCAGCGGTTTTGCTATTTTCATTATCAACCACTGGCGCGCCATTACTCATGGTCAACGGCGTCATATCGTAAGGGCATTTTTTATCGTTCATGTCGTTGCTCATAGTAATACTCCTTTGAACAAAAAATGGATTAAAGTGCAAAATCTATTCTGAATACGCTTCTATTAATATACCCAGAATAAATCTCATCTTTTCTGAAAAACGGCTATTTTTATTCATAACAACCTCTGCATTTAACGGCGCCGCCTTGTTAAGTATCATTACAACCGATTACTATAGATTTGTATAATTAATTAACTACATGCTTTGGTTTTGTTTTTCAGAACTACTATGTTCAATTTGTCCAAACGGCTATCCCACTCTCAACTGTACGGTTTAACTAAAATCAGACAGAATCTAAGAGATTTTTAAATCCCACCTTCTCCAAAAAAGGTAAATAAACCTTTTGCTTGTCGTTATTCAATAAATCCTTAGCGATTTGTTCGGCAAAGGCATCATAACTGGTATTCGCTTGGCCTTTCGCCAAATACGAGGCTTCAGGCAGTTTGGATATTTTTTTGGCAAAAGCGAAGCGTTGATTATCGGTCATGGGTACAAACATATCGAGCGTATTGGGGTCACGCTTGTCTTGCTCCACTTTAGCGGTCTTGACTTTAGCTTTTTGTTTAAACTTAAAGGTAAAGCTTGTAATAGTGCGACCTTGTTTGTGTTGGTCATAACTGACCGTAATATCGGTATTATGATTAATATCTTTTACCGCCATATCTAACACACGTTTTTTAAAATCACTCATTACCTTATATTCGGTATCAAGTAAACCGAAGCGAAAGCGTAACTCATCTAAGGTAATGTTCAGCAATTTACTAGCTTTAAAGCGAATCAAACACTCATACAATCGCATGGCATAGCGACTTTGCAGATTTGCCACTTGTTCAATTTCATAACTGGTAAAGTTACGTTCCAACTCAACAAGCATGGGAATAATGGCATTGGCAAACATAAATTTCACTGTCGCTTCATTTTCGATATAAACCGCAGATTGGGTAAAGCGTTCATAACGTACAACCACATTTCCTTTAGAATTTATATAGTGATAGCCCCATTCAGCTTGATATAAACCCATTAGAGTATTAAAACTCGAATAATTTCCTTAGCGTACTATTTTCTCCGAATTCTGGGGTAACCCCTTAAAGGACAAAACGAATGGTTCTTCTAGGGTATAGTTGATAACAGTTAGTTTTTAACTCTAGAATATATTATTCTTAACTTATCTGTTTTTTTAGGGAGGTTTGTAATGACTACGGTTGTATATCATCTTGAACATACCGTTAAAGGCTTAGATGATAGTACTAAGATGCTAGGTATCTACAGTACGAGAGAAGAAGCAGAAAAAGCGATAAATTTCCTTAGCGATAAACCAGGTTTCAGGGATTCATTAGACGGTTTTTTAATCGATGAATATGAGGTTGATAAAATCTGTTGGTCTAGTGGCTTCGGCGAGTAGTCCCGATCTAAGCTGTTTGATGCCTGTATAGCGCACCGAACATATCCCCATAACAGACGTTATGACAGATAGTTTTACTCTCTACTAATGGGTTAGTTATAAAATAAAGTCTTTGTTTTTAGTTGCTGATGTTTTTGAATGCTTTTACGTCGCTCGTAGGCGTTGACGTCAGTGGTGTTCACGCCTAATAAATATACGTTTATACACCGACAAGTATAGGCTATTGATAACAATAACTTCTCTGCACACGACAAAAAAATCATCCCCACCCGATTTTCATAGGTTTAGGGGTTAAAAAGCTAACTAACTGTCGAAATACAGTCTTATTATTGTTAAAAAATACCAAGCGAAGGCCCTCAATCAACACATCCAGGCCAAGCGCAAACAAACTGGCTTGAGGTCGAGCGTTTGACTTCAACTTGCGTTTTAACGGCTTATCTTTGTCTTTATAAATACCGACATGATAAGCCCAACAAAATGCTAAGGCATTCACTGCGACTAATTTACTGACCCGATCAAGATGGGTTAAGTGGGTATCTTCAAGATTAAAACCACGGCCCTTTAGACAAGCAAATAAAGTCTCAATTTCCCAACGCTTAGCATCGCTTGTCATCGCATCCACTGTTTCTAGTTGATTGGTTGCGACAATCACTAAACCATAGTCTTTATCACGCTTGGCAAATACTCGAACCAAACAACCATCGACAGTCAGTATTCGTCCATGTCGATATGTTTCTTGATGGCTAACATGGCGCAATAACTCTTTAATATGTACCAACTTGCCATGATGATTCTTAACTTTACTGTTCTTCTTAATCCGTATGGCAAAGGGTATGTGATTATTGGTGAGCCAGTTAAACCATTTTTCGCCAACAAACTCTCTGTCTGCTACTATCATATCAAGGTTATCTTTGCCAAATTGTTTGATAAACCGCTCAATAAGTTCACAGCGTTCAAGATGGTTTGTATTACCTCGCTTATCTAGCATTTGCTAGTATAAGGGGATGGCTATCCCTTTATATACCACCCCTAGCATAAAGATGTTGAGGTTACTTTTACCCCATTTCCAGTTGGTGCGGTCAATGGTTAAGGTGACTTTGCCTAGCCCAAATAGTCGATATATCATTAAAGCCAGTTGATCATAGTCTATCCTCGCTTCGGCAAAAAATCGCTGTAGTCTGCGATAGTGACTGTCGGTCTTGCCACCCTTAGGAAGGTGTCTTGCTATTTTTTTTAAGATTACTGCTTTGAGCAGTAATCAGGGCTATTATCATTAGGCTCAAACAATTGATTCTTGCCTTGTTCATGCTCAGGTTTTGGGTTAAAGTTTCACTAAGTCTGTTAAAGTTTGGCATGGTCTGATTCGTCTTAAAAATTACTATTATGCCTTTGCTTTAACAGACTTTTTTGTTTTTTTTGTCGTGTGCAGAGGATAATGACAATCCTTTAGATGACTCACTTTAGAATCGCAAAACCCTCTATAGTTCCAAAGAATGACATGAAAACCATGCTCTCTTAAGTATTTAGCAAACGGCAAATAATAAGAAGTATTGGTAGCGGTTCCTGGGTTTATTAGAACAACAGCTTTAGGATTAGCAGCTTTATAAAGAGTTGCACGCAGCTCGACGTTATCATCCGTCAATATATTAATATCCATAAAAAACCCTACTTGAATATCCATAAAAAACCCTACTTGTTGTTAATGAATGGCTACTATAAACTATGGATATTACTCCACAGTCAAACGTTAAGTGAGCGTGCTCGATAATGAATACAAAAGAATTAACTGAAATAGTCGGATTAAGCAGAGATACAATTCGTTTTTATGAGAGAGAAGGGTTGATATTGCCACCATCTAGAACAGCTAATGGCTATAGAGTCTATACTAATAAGACAGTCGACCAGCTTAATATGATCTCCATGGCGAAAGAGTTAGGTTTTACCTTAAAAGAGATTAAAGAGTTAACAGAGCTACTGTATACAAACAACCTGACCCAATCACAAATGGGTGAAAAGCTTCTAGAAAAAAACAAGCAAATTGAAGTTAAGATTCTAGAGTTATCTAAAATGAAAGCGTTGATAGATGATGCATTAAAAGGCATGTGTGAATATAAGGATAAGTTGGCGCTTTGAGACTTTCCTAAAAAGTGTGTAACTATCATTTAGATTGTAGAAGTACTTACACGAAATTTAGGAAAGGCTCTGTAATAATGATTGAGACTATGCCACCGCTGGTCCCTCTAGTTGTTTCAGGCCTATAGTTCTCAGTCTTCCTTGGTCATCAACTTCCTTAATAACCAACAACCACTCCTCATTAATCGCCACCGTATCGCCTGCTACGGGTGCCGTTTTTAAGCTATCTTTAATGTATTCGGCAACCGTTTGTTCCCACATATTTTTTGACCATCCTTTATTTTTTGTGATTAGCCCATCTTCTAGAAGTTCGGATTTCATCCTATCGGTAAAGAATGGCACATCTTTAAGCTTCACGCTCGGCGATAGCATCCAATCGCCATAAAAATCATCGATGGCTCTACGGTCTAACGTCGTGTCATTAAAAATATCCGCAATCTGACCCGCATAATCGCCACTCATGGCATACCAAACGCTATCGCCAACTTTGAGATTAGTCTCTTCATTAATTGTCAAGATTTGCTGACCACGAACCAAGGCAAAAACTTGGATTTCCTCAGGGTTGATGCGCGTACAGATACTCCTAGGATGACGACCAATTGCAAACGCGCCTGACTTTACTTCAAATTCATATAGCATAATACTTGCTCTATCTGATACCCACACTTCATGCTCTTCTTTTGGGTCTTTATTGTTTGGGATACGCACCTTAAATAGATTGGCCATGAACGGTATGGTTGTTCCTTGTAATACAAGCGATAAGACCACCACGCCAAAAGCAATATCAAATAGCATAAAAGCATTATCTACCCCTGCAATCACTGGTAACATGGCAAGAGTAATGGGTACCGCACCGCGTAATCCAACCCAAGAAATAAAAGCGATTTCTCTATTTTTAAACTTAAACGGCAAAACACTGGTATAGACCGCGAGAGGACGAGCCACTAAAATCATAAAAGCGGCAATTGCCACTGAATAAGGCCAAACATCAAGAACGTTCGATGGGGTCACCAATAATCCCAATACCACAAATAACACCGCTTGCGATAACCACGCAAAGCTATCCATTACCCGCATGACATGCTCAGTTGAGCGTACCTTATGGTTGCCAATTAAAATACCCGCGACAAAGACCGCTAAAAAGCCACTTCCGCCTAGTAAATTGGTGGCAGAAAAAACCGCTAAGCCAGCCGACAGTATCAAAATAGCATACATGCCTTCTGCCAAATGTATCTTGGGTAATAGCCGAGATAGAAAATAACCAAAGAACAAGCCCATTCCTAGACCAAAGCTAAGTTGCCGCAAGAGTAGCCCTAAAAAGCCTAGCGCTGTTTGACCGGCTGAATCTACATTTAATTCAATCAATCCAGTGACTAACAAAATCGCCAATGGGTCGTTGGCGCCCGACTCTAATTCAAGCGTGGCTTGGACACGATCATTTAGCTTGACACCACCATTACGCAATAGTGAAAATACTGCTGCCGCATCGGTCGAACCTACGATTGCTGCCAGTAATAAACCAAAGCGCCAATCGACATCAAGCATCCAAGTGACGAATACTCCCAGTATCATAACGGTCGCAAGTACGCCCCAAGTGGCAAGAGTGATTGCTGGTTTTAGTCCAACACGAAACGACTTGAACGAGGTGCGTAGTCCACCATCTAACAGAATACAAGCCAATGCCGCCTGCCCGACAAAATTGGCGATCTCATACTGAGAAAACTCAATACCCAGGATACCCTCTTCACCGGCAAGCATCCCGACAACTAAAAACAATAGCAAAAATGGGACGCCCAATCGCGCCGATAACGTACTTGCCATAATACTGGCAAAAATTAATACTGCTCCTACGAGATATAGTATATTTAAGGTATCCATCTTTTATTAAGCCCTATTTTATAATACTAAGCTGATTTAACCAGAACGGAAGCATCATCTATTCATTGCTTTCTCCCGTTAACTATTGTTTTAACCTACTTCTTCAGAATAACTTAGATATCTATGCTTGTCTTTTGGTAAATATTCTATTATTACTTAGCGAGTCATGTTATGAAAAAACAAACGCTGAAAGGATTGTTTATTATTTCATTTGCAGCACTGTATATTTGGATTCAAACCGACAGCAAACCCTCTGATGAAAAAACCAATACTGAGCTCATACAAGCTCAAAAAACATCAAAGGCTGCATTGCTAACGAAGTGCCAAGAAGGAGTACATCCTATGCTTAAAGACTTTAAGCCCATAGACATTAAACGCAAGAATACAGACTACAGACGGTTAAGTAATGGTAACTTTGAAGTTACAACACATTACTACGCTGAAGATAGCTTTGATGGGACTCTGTTGGGTACGAGCAGTTGCTTATTCGATAAAAATGGCGATTTATTACAAACAGCGCAGGTTAATTGACCTCCTCCCCTGGCTAAACCGAGGGGATTCCTACAGCTAGGCGGTCAAGCCCGACCGCAAGGATGTTCTTAGCAGCATTGATATCTCTATCATGCCATGTGTCACACTCAGCACACCTCCATCCTCTTATTCGCAAACCTGCTCTACCCTCAAGCTACTGTCACTTATTTTGTGGCAGCACGAGCAGGTCTGGGTAGTGTAACTCTCATTTACGATCTCAAGCTGACAACCTGCATGCTTGCATTTATATTCCAGTTGTCGTTTGAGTTCAAACCAACCTGCATCGTATGTCGATTTAGCGAGCTTGGTTTTTTTATTGGTAAATGAGCGTGATTTAACATCACCAACCACAATTAAGCTGTTATCTTTAACAAGCTTGGTGGTGAATTTATGAATTAAGTCTAATCTTGTATTTTTAATTTTGGCGTGGATTGCTTTAACACGTCTTTTATTCTTAGCACGCTGGGCTACTGCTAATTTATTCGCCCATTTTTGCGTTTGCTTAATAGTTAGCTTGTCACCATTTGATGTGGTTGCAGACTCTTTTAAGCCCAAAGCAATTCCAACGCTACCATTGCCACTCTCTTGCTTAGGAAAGTCTTTAACGGTGATACACGCATACCAACGACTACGACTGTCTTGTACTATCTCAAGCGTGTTAATTTGATACACGCTTAGGTTGTAGCTATCGAATACATCTATGAGGAGCTTTTGACCTTTAGATAGGGATAGCTGTAGGGTTGATTTCAGTGCCTTCTTACCTGTCTGCCTTGTTTGCAAATACTTGATAGCAGATTTTTTAAAAGGTATCCAACCCAGTGATTTACGTTTGGCATCAGGACGGTTGCTGCGCCAGCTAAGTTTGGCTTTTTTAAATTGTTTACGTGATTTAGCGTGTGTCTCGTTGATAGCCTGTAAGGTCTGACTGTGTAATCCTAAATATTCACCGCTACCTTTGGTGTACTGGTTTAAATCATAGGCTGAAAAGTACTTACCGGTACGTTTTAGATGCTCAAAACTTAACGCATTAACATAGTTCCACACGAAGTTCACTGAACCGCTTAGACGATTCAGCTCTTTTATGTGTTTGTCTTTAATGCGTAGCTTGAGGGTTTTCATATCTTTAGTATGGCAGGATTAATTTTAGCTTATAACCCTTCAACGACTTCTTACGACAGTGTGTGTTGCCTTATATCCACCCCCTGAAGTGGGTGGTTTTACGGCGACTGGTGATAAATTCTAGTGTAGCTATGGGCTATAATTGTGCCTAACTAAAAACACATTATCCACGATAACCGTCATCATGGGGCGCTAACGCATCAACCTGCGGATTTGAGAACAACTCACGGATGTCATTATCCGTATATTCCGTATCATCAGGTTGCTTATGTTGTCCATGCTCCTGCTCAGTTGGCTGATCATCAGCTTTAGACACCTCTTCATCTAGGCCAATATCACCCCCCAAGCTTTTCACCATACTTGCAAACAACTGTTTGTCTGATTTTCTGGTTAAAAATTGTGGAAAGTTTTTCGCAAAGTAATTTTGAATAAATTTTTCATCCTCACTCTCTCCTGCTAACACCTGTCCTAAAAAAGCGCCCATCAATATTTTTTGTTTATTTAACCGCTTATCAAGCTTTACTTGTTGCAGCTTAGCTTTACGTTTTAACTCCTCTAAGCGTTGATGCTCTTTTAACTCATTGGCTTCTTGATTATCAAAAATAGATCCTGACATAATCACAACTCCTTTTATTAATACTGATCTAGCATAGCAAGGCGTTAGGCATCATTCAATCATCTATGCTACTCTTTAAGATAGAATAACTATAAACCTGGTACATTTTATTTTAATGGGTGATGGTTGCGTCCCCCTGACTAAGGGCGAAGTAACGACTCAGTATTTTAATCTATCCACTTCGTTACTATTTTAAAAACTGAATCGCCCTTCGTTGGGGATACCCCAAACCCCGCACACCACGAAAAGATGTGGTGTGCAAAACCTTTAATCTAGGGCAAGCTGTTATGACTATGGTGCATATTGCGACTAAAGCAATTTCTAGAAAAGCAGGACAGTCCGCTGTGGCCTGTGCCGCATATCGTGCTGGCGACATTCTTGATGATGCTAAGTATGGCAAGGTTCATGATTATTCTAAAAAGGATGGGGTGATTAGCAGTGATATTGTGATACCTGCTTCGTTAAAAGGATTAGATATCAAAATTGATCGCGAGATACTTTGGAATACTGCTGAAGCATTTGAGGCAAGATCTGATAGCCGTGTGGCGCGTGAATGGCTGATTAATTTGCCCTATGAGCTACCTGAAGATCAGCGTCATGAGCTTGCTCTAGAGTTTGCACAAAAGCTGTGTGATGACATGGATGTGATTGCCGATGTGTGTCTGCATCGCCCTGTGATGAAGCTGCCCTTTGATCCTAATGCCAAGCCAAGCTCTAAGCGGCTGCGTGAAGGAGAGCAAAATCCCGATCCGCGTAATTTTCATGCGCATATTATGGTGACGACGCGCGCGCCTGTTATTGGGCCTGATGGTAGGTTGGCATTTGACCCTAAATTTAAAATCCCTTTTGAGTGGTCTAATAAAAAGCGTCAACAAAATAACCTCCCCTCCTCGATGGAGGAGATTAAGCGTATTCGTAAGCTTTGGGTGGACACTGCCAATCAGAGGCTAAAACAGCATAATCTACCGCTTATGGATGAGCGTAGTTATAAGGACCAAGGACTTGATCAACAGCCCACCATTAAAATGGGGGTTGAGGCAACTGCCATGGAGCGACGAGGTATTGCTACCCAGAAGGGAGAAACTAACCGTAAGATTCGAGCACGCAATCAGGCCGTGTTAGAACAAAGGAGAGAAGATGAGCGACGAATCAAAGAATATCGAGACGGACTTGCTTGGGCAACTAAGCAAAATGAGAGATTACCTGGAGTCATTGCAGACACAGAACGACGAGCTGAAAGCACAAAACAGCACATTGCATACTGCAATGAACAACGTAGTCGAGCAGCAGATCGAGCTGATAGCACAAAACGATGCATTGAAGACGCAAAATCAGGCACTGCTTGGGCAACTAAGCGATGCGAAAACTTACCAAACTGGATTAATGACGCAGACAAAGCAAACCATGAAGCACAACAAAGAATTGATGTCTCAAAACGATGCATTGAGGACGCAAAATCAGGCACTGCTTGGGCAGCTGAGCGATGCGAAAACTTACCAAATAGAATTGATGACGCAGACAAAAGAAACCATAAAGCACAACAAGGAATTGATGTCTCAAAACGCTGGGTTACGGCAAACTCAAAAAGAGCTGCAGACAGCGAATCTCTCGCTCAGAGCATCCATCAAAACGCTACAAAGCGAGCAAGACCTGCCCCAACCCCGTTCGATGACAACGCACGACGAGCAAGAGCTGCTCGACTTGATCAGCAGCAAGGACGAATTGATAGAGAAACTAGAAGAGCAAATTATGAAGATCAGACAAGATCTGAACGTGCTGAACAGCTTAAGCTAAGACTTGCTCATAAATTACTCACGGCCACACAACAAGATAACTGTTTGAGACCTGGCTTTAATGATGATCCTAATGATTACCCTGATAAATATGACTATAGACAAATTGAGGTGATTAAAGACTTTGTGACATCACTTAATCTTCAAAGTAAGTATTTTAGAGACAATTTGACAGCGGTTAAAAATAAGATTGATGAGCGCTTTATTGCCAACAACAAGGACCTTATCCACCTGGTTAATCATCCTAAGCAGGAGCGTGAGCAGTATAACGAGCGGTTAACCGCATGGTTTGAATTTAAAGAAGATATTGACCAAAAAAGAGCTGATTTTAACCAAAGTATTATTCCTAAATTAGGGGGTAGCGCTGGAGAGGTGGGTAGAATGACCCGAGATATCATTTCATCATTTAACTACATTCAAGGGTTAGATCAGTTTATTTCTGATGACAAACAAACCATAGAGGCCAGAGAATTAGCTAAATCCCATAGATCAGATACGCTAAATAGAACTTGCCAACAATTCAAGTATGCCTACTTTGATGTGGTCAAACTTCCTAGTGGTCAGCGAGAGAGTTATATAAACGCTCTAAATTCGACTGTAGAGGTGTTTAAAAATATTTATGGTAGTCAGTTACCCAATGAACAAAACAAAGCCATAGAGGATGGTTTGCGCTCATTTAATCGTGATGCTCAACGTATGCAATCACCAAGTACAAGTAGGGGTTACAGTCGTTAGGTTAATTGGAACAATTTAAACTGGTGTGATGTTGAACATTAGCACCAGTTTTTATATACCGCTTCTAATTTAATTCTTTTGGGTTTTAAGTTAAGAAAGCGATATTAACTCAAAAACTAAGTTAAAAAAGTTATCCACAGCAAAAAAAAATTTTCGCTATTTTTTAAGGGTTTTCATTTAATCCTGTTTAATCCTGTTTAATCCTGTTTAAGGCCTATTTTTCCCCTTTAAAATCAATAACTTACAAGACGAAAAAACAGTAAATGAAGTGAAAAAACAGTAAATGAAGTGAAAAAACAGTAAATGAAGTGAAAAAACAGTAAATGAAGTGAAAAAACAGTAAATAAAACAATTATTGTTTTAACTATTGTTTTTAATTTTGATTTACGATAAATTAATCTTACATTTGAAAGGCAGAGGTAAAAATGGAAGATAATTTAGTGACACAATCAAATGAACTTGTATCTGCATCTTATATTATGTCTGTTAGCGAAAAGGAGTTGTTGTTGGCATGTATAAGCAAGATAGATAGTCGCCCTAATCGACCAGACCAAGTGACAAAACAGACAAAATTTACTATCTCAGTTGATACGATGAAAGAACTTTTTTATAAAAATACGAATAGAGATAATGCATATAGAGATTTAAAAAAATGTGCTGATCGTCTGTTTGATAGAGAAGTAAGGATAAAGTTAGAAGATAATAAGACGCTTAGAACTCGTTTTGTGAGTGGTATTTTATTTGATCCTGATCAAGCGGAGATAACGGTTACCTTTGCTGAGGATATACTCCCTTATTTGACTGAGTTATCAGTTAACTTCACCAAGTATCGCCTACACGAAGTAGCTGAGCTATCTAGCATACACGCTATAAGACTATATGAATTAGTTGTGATGTGGACTAACCAATATCAGTATAGTAAAGAGTTAGATCTAAACGAATTTAAGGAGATTATGGGCGTTCAGGATAAATACAAACAATTTGGCCAACTTCGACAATTTGTCATTGATAAAGCAATAGAAGAAATTAACGAAAAGACGAATTTTAAAGTTAATGTTAGTTATAAAAAAATTAGACGCTCATACGTTAGCTTAACGCTAAAATTCCACAAAAAAGTTTTAGATAAAATTGCTGATAAAGACGGCACACTTTCCCAAAATACTATTCAATCAATCGTTAATAACGTACAGTTTATGAATGATTATAATGACCATCCAAGCCTTAGCTACCAGGGGAAAATGGATACTGATACTTTCAAACGTGAAATGATGAATATCATACAGCGAGAGCCTGAGTCATTTAATAAGAAGAACAAAAGTCTTGATAACTATTTACCTGCGATTAAATGATTAAATAGAGATCTAATATACTTCGTATATACTAAACAGAAAAACACTGGGTCTAGGACTAGGCTTCTCTGCTACCCCAAATGTTGACATTGAAGGTGAGTGGTCGATGATGAGTAGTGACGCTGATGGACAAATGCTTTCAATCGGTGCTGTATATAAGTTCTAAGACTGCCAAGTCTCATACCTAAAAAAAGCCCTCTGCTATCTTCCAGCAGGGGGCTTTTTCATTGAGCCAGGCTTAAAACACAATCAAGCGAAGTCATTTAACGTAACGTCTGTTATGGGAACAATAGATATTATGAGTCTGATTGTTTAAGTAAGCATGTTAGCATTAAAGTAGAAGGAGTTAATTGATTATTGAATTGCTCCTTAAAAAAATTTTACTGTAAGCAGATTTTTGAAGTTCAAATCATCAATCAAAAAATTACGCCTTCATTTAAACGCAATTGCAAGCTATCAGTAAAGGTGACTGAAAAAGGCGTCGCACCATTTAACTCAAGACTATTGAGCCTTTGTGCCATTGGGTGACTGTTCGTTGTATCAACACTTAGCTTAAGATCACCTTTAGTGGCAATTTTAGCGCCATTTAATGTACGTGTATCTGCGGTTGCCCGTATTAACGCATCATTTAACATTGAATATAAAACTAAGTCTGCCCAAGGTGCGGTAACTGATGCGCCGATCGTACCTGATAATGACAAGATTGATGTTTGAGGCTTCTCTGGATGTTTGACAGAACTACTAAAATCCTTATTGTCTAAATTAAAATCAATATCGGTGACGAATTTCGGGTAGCCCCATAATTCTTTACCTGCACGACACGCAACTTCGGTGGTTACCGGTAAATCACAAACCCACATGCCGGTATTGCGTCGATCTGGTGGTAATGTCATTTCCACCAATGGATGAGTCGGTGTGTCTTGGTCTGCAGGATAGACAAGCATACTTGATGCAACTTCGTGATAAGGCTCGCCATCAGTTAATTCACGATAATCATAGAAAGCTAGACTAAATAACGCTTTATTGCCTATAAGCTTAGCAACCTTTAACTTTGGATTGTCCAATACACTGACTGCTTTGTCATAATCGACCATAAAAAAAGCAATCAGGCTTGACGCATCAAAGTACTTAATAGGCAGCTGAGCCTCACCTTGTGACATCTGTCTTGTGTGGGTGGCTTGTTGAAAAAATGGGTCAGCATGCCATTTATTATTCACGTTTTTATTCATTATCATAGGTTAAGTACCTTTGTTATTATCAGATTATTTTTAATCAGTTTTATTTGAACATGACAATAGAAAAGTATAAAGCGTTATTGTGTAAGGCAGTGCGTTCTACTCAATTAATTTAAAGTTTGGAAGTTATAACTAAATTCGCACCAGCGACTTTGAATAAGATACTTCTCAGTAACCTTATCCCTTCATTAAGTTCATGAATTCGATCCTGTTGCTTATAACTTTTTTAAAGTCCTCACGTATTGAGCTTATAACTAGCTTATATGCTAATTAAAACAGTCTTTCTTTTAATACTAATACCAAAAAATTGACCTCCTCCCCTCGCTAAACCGAGGGGATTCCTACAGCTAGACGGTCAAGCCCGACCGCAAGGATGTTCTTAGCAGCATTGGTATCTCTATCATGCCATGTGCCACACTCAGCACACCTCCATCCTCTTATTCGCAAACCTGCTCTACCTTTCGGACTACTGTCACTTATTTTGTGGCAGCACGAGCAAGTCTGGGTAGTGTAACTCTCATTTACGATCTCAAACTGACAACCTGCATGCTTGCATTTGTATTCCAGTTGTCGTTTAAGTTCAAACCATCCTGCATCATATGTCGATTTAGCTAGATTGGTTTTTCTAGTTGTAAATGAGCGAGATTTAACATCACCAACCACAATTAAGCTGTTATCTTTAACAAGCTTGGTGGTGAATTTATGAATTAAGTCTAATCTTGTGTTTTTGATTTTGGCGTGGATTGCTTTAACACGTTTTTTATTGTTAGCACGCTGGGCTACTGCTAATTTATTCGCCCACTTTTGCGTTTGCTTAATAATTAACTTGTCGCCATTTGATGTGGTTGCAGACTCTTTTAAACCTAAGTCAATACCAACGCTCCCCTTACCACTTACTTGCTTAGGAAAGTCTTTAACGGTGATACACGCATACCAACGATTACGACTGTCTTGTACTATCTCAAGCGTGTTAATTTGATATAGGCTTAGGTTGTAGCTATCGAATACATCTATGATAAGCTTTTGACCTTTAGATAGCGATAGCTGTATGGTTGATCTCAGTACTTTCTTTCCCGTTTGTCTTGTGCTTAGGTATTTGATAGCAGACTTTTTAAAAGGTATCCAGCCCAGTGTTTTGCGTTTTGCATCAGGACGATTGCTGCGCCAGTTAAGTTTGGCTTTTTTAAATTGTTTTCGGGCCTTCGCGTGAGTTTCATTGATAGCCTGTAAGGTCTGACTGTGTAATCCTAAATACTCACCGCTACCTTTGGTGTACTGGTTTAAATCATAAGCATTAAAAAACTTACCGGTACGTTTTAGATGCTCAAAGCAAAGTGCATTAACATAGTTCCACACGAAGTTCACTGAACCGCTTAGACGATTCAGCTCTTTTATGTGTTTGTCTTTAATGCGTAATTTGAGTGTTTTCATATATTCAGTATGGCGAGGTTGATTTTAACTTACAACCCTTTAACTGCTTCTTACGACAGTGTATGTCGCCTTATATCCACCCCCTGAAGTGGGTGGTTTTACGGCGACTGGTGATAAAAAAAGGCTTTTAATATCTCTTTAATGCTTCTCCGTCCTCGAAAAGCTATGCCATTAAAGGGATGTAGATTCCATTTAAATACGTTTACTTACCTTTTATAAACTTGTTTTATTTAGTATTTAAAAATACAGTACAATAAAAAGTATTCAAATATAGAGGTGATGTATGGCTAGATCTGACTTAGTAGTAAAAACTAACTATCTAAACACTGTGCTACAAAATTTGACTTTGGTAGAGATTAAAATAATTCAGTTAGCAATAGTAGATGCAAGAGAAACGGGTAAAGGGTTAAGTACTGATACTCCTCTGCGTATTGATGCCATGCGATACGCTGAATTTTTTAACACCACTCGTCAAAACGGCTATTTGATGATGAAAGATGCAGAAGAGAGTTTATTTAACCGTCGCTTTAGTTTTTTAGACGATGATGAAAGAACGGTGAAGTCACGTTGGATTTCGCAAGTCAGCTACTTAGATGATGAAGGGACAATTGAGGTGGTATTTACGCCTGCAGTAGTTAAGGGAATTACTCGTATAGATGGGGCAGAAGAGTTTTTTACTAAATATTTGCTAGAGCAAACTGCAAGAATGGATAGTAATTATTCTATTCGACTTTATGAGTTGCTTGTTCAGTGGAAAAAAGCAGGCAAAACCCCTTTATTCGAACTTGAACAGTTTAGAGGGCAAATGGGACTGGGAGTTAATGAATATAAAACCATGAGCAACTTTAAAAAACGTGTTCTAGATCTTGCCGTTAGAGAAATCAACGAAAAATCGGATCTTAAAGTTAGCTATGCTCAAGAAAAGGAAGGCCGGAAAATCACTGGTTTTAAGTTCAAAGTATTAAAGAAACCCAAGCCCCAAAAGGATATTAATGAACGCGACCCTAATACGACTGATATGTTCACCAATTATACTGATAAGCAACTGGCGAGAGCAGTGCACAGCAAGAAATATGTGAGTGATGGGTATCATTGCAGCCCTCGTAGTAGGTCAATCAAGCTTTGAGTGTCTATTTGGCTAATGTTGAGGTTTATCGTCCCAGATGCTCGAGCTGTGATTTGCAGTTTGATGTTTTGTATGACGGAGGCTGAGCCTAGATGCGCACCTTCAGGCTCAAGATGGATTGGGATAAAGTGCGGGTTTGGATCATGAGGACTGTTTATAGTACCAGGTAATGTGTCAGCTTGAGCATGTGCCCGCTGATACTGGCGTTTCCAGTTATGTAGTAGGTTTTGGTTAATGCCATGCTCTCGAGCGATACTGGCAATTGATCGATCTGAGTCTGTCGCTTCTTTTACTAAAAGCGCTTTAAACTCGGCGCTGTAAGTTCTGCGTTTGGGTGTATTAGGAGATTGTATTGTCATGTTAGTGTCCACGATTATTTGTTCGTGGACACTATCTCGTATTTTTTAATAGAAAAAAAGATGGGATGGTCGGATGCTTACGATTAAACTAATAAAGCTAGCGCTTATTTATACTACCGTTTATACAACAATCACCTAAACTACAGTCACGTGCAAACGCACATCCACATTGCCTCGGGTCGCATTTGAATATGGGCAGACTTGATGCGCTTTTTCAACAAGATTTTGCGCCTCTTCTTGACTAATACCAGAAACTTCAACGCTGATGTCTAAATCTAGGTTGTAGCTGCCAGAAGACTGCATACCAATACCAACCGCAACAGAAGTTTTTGAGCTACTGATATCTAACTTCATCTGTTGTGCTGTCATGTTCAAAGCACTGTCAAAGCAAGCGGCATAGCCTAAAGCAAACAGTTGCTCAGGATTAACGCCCTTAGCACCTTCTTCTTGTGGTGTAACTAAATCAAAGCCTAATGAGCCGTCATTAAGTTCTGTACGGCCTGAACGACCACCAGTGGCTGTTGCTTCGGTTTTATAAAATATTTTCATGGTTTTATCCTTATATGTTATATGTTTATCGTTATTCATTGTCATCGAGAATTCGAACGTTTTCAGTACTATTCGCGTTTCGATGTATTAAGTTTCGATAAATAGATTATAAGGTCTGACAAACAATTAGGTTAGAACGAACCTATAATATATTTGCCTATTTCTCTAAATTACTGGAGTATAGAGCAAATAGTTTGATAATTGATAAAGCAGGATACTATATGCAGCCCCATATAATAGAGTCATTGCTAACTATATTGCCTAGAAATGAAACGATCGAGTCTGACATTGAGGGACTCTTCTTTTATTGTGCAGACAAACCCAGTGATATGGTGAGTTATATTCAAGAGCCGAGCATCTGTATCGTGCTACAAGGAGAACGTGATATTTACCTTGGCTCTGACTGTCAGCGCTTTGATAATAACCATTTGATGTTTTGCCCAGTTAATATTCCTATCAGCGGCCATATTAAATCCGCTTCTCCTGAGCGACCGGTTATCGTGATGTCTATGCGGCTTGATTTGCCATTAATTCGTGAAGTACTCGCTAAAATGCCGCCAAAATCGGCCACTCAAGGCTCTAATCTGGGTATTAAATGGCCTTTAGATGATACGATTATGGATTCATTTGAACGCCTAATAGGCTTGCTTCATTATCCAAATGATATTTACTTTTTAGCCCCATTATTACTTCAAGAAATCTATTACCGTCTGCTTAATGCTGAACAAGGTGAAAAGCTTAGGCAGCTCGTTACCAATGGCAGTCGTACTCATCAGATATCTCAAGCAACAGATTGGCTAAAGCGTCATTTGAATGAGACAGTCGTAATAGAAGAGTTAGCGCTGAAGGTAGGCATGAGCGAATCTGGTTTTTACCAACACTTTAAAGCCTTGACCGGGTTTAGCCCTTTGCAGTATCAAAAGAGTTTACGCTTGATGGAGGCAAGGCGCCTAATTCGTTTAGGTGATAAGCAGGTGTCGCAAATCGCCTTAGACGTAGGATATGAGAGTCCCAGTCAGTTTAGCCGAGAGTACAAACGTTTTTTTAATGTCAGCCCAAGTCAGGATACCGTTTAGGGCAGTGTCGTCATAAATCCTATAATCTTAATCCTATAATTTTAAAGAAATCTTATAGTTAAAGCGCTTCTCGTGTTACGTATTAGGACGTGTCCTCAATTCGTGCCACTGGATTTGGCTCTGAGATCAATTCACACATAACAATACACTAAGTGCCATGAGGAGAGGTGCCTGTCCGTTCTAGCTACAACGGAGTACAATTTTTTAAAATTTGGTTACCTTACAATCTTGTTATTAATGGCTTTAGCCCATCCTATGCACTTATTCTGACATCGCCCACAGGGTTGATCTACCTTCAAAGGTTTATCAACATAGCCGCAATACATGCAAGCATAATACTCATCGGCATTTATCTGATCGACTAATTTATATTGTTTAGGAAAAAGTGGTAAACCATAACGTACCTGGTCGTGAGGGTATAATAATAGGCTAAAATCTCCAGTGGTCTCTAACAGACCAACTCGAACTTGACCTAAATGTTCAACACCTTGCATACGCATTTCAGAAAAAAATTCATCATGTGACATCTCCCCTCCTTCAATTTTCTCAAGGACCAATAGACCATCTTCTACGATATAAAGCGAAGTACCTTCTAAAAGGTCTTCAAATGGCTGGTATTTCATCATGAGCCAAGTACATAATCGATAGAGACATATTACAATGCTCATAATAAGCAATGCCTGAATTAATGGTAAATCCTTAGTAAACATAGGGTCCCCTGCGATGGACCCTAATGATAAAATGATAGTTAACTCGAATATAGAGAGCTGCCTAACACCACGCTTCCCAGTAAACCGTAGAAATAAAATGATCATGATAAACATCACAGTGACACGCACAGCAATTTCAGCAGCAAATGCCCACGTCGTATCGAGAATAAATATATTTGCCCAATCCATAGGTTCTTTTCCTACAAGGTAAATGCTTAAAAAAGTTGTCCCGGCCACTAAAATTATCTATGGTCAACCTTCTTTAATCTGAATTAATTTCTCAAATTACAACACAACCTACACATATGTAAGACTGCTGAAATAAAGATTAAAGCACA
>NZ_CP085992.1 GCF_020736705.1 Psychrobacter sanguinis | reverse complement strand
TAGTCAGGGGGACGCAACCATCACCCATTAAAATAAAATTTATCAGGTTTATGATTATTCTACCTTAAAGAGTAGCATGGATTATTGAATGATGCCTAGCGCCTTGCTATGCTAGGTTAACATTAATAAAAGGAGTTGTGATTATGTCAGGATCTATTTTTGATAATCAAGAAGCCAACGAGTTAAAAGAGCGTCAACGCTTAGAGGAGTTAAAGCGTAAAGCTAAGCTGCAGCAAGTGAAGCTTGATAAGCGGTTAAATAAACAAAAAATATTGATGGGCGCTTTTTTAGGACAGGTATTAGCAGGAGAGAGTGAGGATGAAAAATTTATTCAAAATTACTTTGCGACAAACTTTCCACAATTTTTAACCAGAAAGTCAGACAAAGAGTTGTTTGCAAGTATGGTGAAAAGCTTGGGGGGCGATATTGGCCTAGATGAAGAGGCAGTTAAAGCTAATGATCAGCCAGCTGAGCAGGAGCATGGACAACATAAGCAACCTGATGATACGGAATATACGGATAATGACATCCGTGAGTTATTCTCAGATCCGCAGGTTGATGCATTTCCTCCCCATGATGACGGTTATCGTGGATAATGTATTTTCAGAAGATGTCGGCTTTTGTTGAGAAGTTTAAAGGCGTGGGAGGGAGGGTTTAGTATTTATTCCTATACACTAAATGTTGCTCTCACCCTCCAAAGGTTAAAATTAGCATTGCACTTGATGTGTTAATATAAGATTAAATAAATGCTTAAAATCATTAAAAATAAGGCAGGAATATGAATAAGATAGTGCCAAAGGGAATTTTAGTCTTCAGTTCTGGCGTATTTTTAGCGAGTTGTGCAAATACAGCATCCTTGACTAAAATTAGCAGCCATACCGCGCAAATTAACCCAACATTGGCGTCCCCAGCTCCTGTACAGCAAAGCGCTACTATCCAAGCGTCTAATATTCAAACCCCCATTATTACGGTTGATTGGCAGAAGATAGAAGCCACAGCCGATCAACTGTATGAAGATGAGCCGTTAACCACCGATATATTTTTTCTCTTAAGCGAGTCAGAGTCTACCGCGGGTTCGGCAGCGGATTTTTATGCCAAAGAATTTAATGTGTCTATTGAAGAGGCGCAGCGTCGCTTGATATTGCAAGGAATCAGTGCACCCCTAATTGAGGCGGTCGCACTAGAATTAGGGGAGGCTATAGCAGGCATTTATTATGACAACAATAACCCCAATGAATACAGCGTAAATTTTATCACCTTAAAAACGGTCCAAGCCGAACCCTTAAAATATGTTTATCAATTTAAGCACAAAGATTACCAATATTACTCGTTCCCAATTTATATTAAGCCCAGTAGTGATGCCACGCAGCCACAGATACTGGCTTTACAAGAAAAGGCTAGCCCTGAGATATTTAGACGTTATCCGGATACTCAACTAATAGGCTATAGTCCAGCGAGTAATACCATTAACGTGAGTATCTACACCAAAACACCGGATGAAGCAGAGCGAAAACGCATTGAGGCTGAGCTAACTGAATTGGTTGGCCATCCCGTTAAAGTGGAATTCATTTCGGGTAGGATTACGACGATGTAGATAGAGGCTTATTTATATAAAGGTGGAAAAAATGGTGGCTACAGCACTAAAGCTGATAAAAGTAAGTTTTTAGTCACGCTATCCAATTTATTATCTGCGATTGAGTCTATGCCATAAATGTGCTGCATCTTATAGTTTATGGGAAGCTCGAAACATGCTTTATGGAAGTAGCCTGGTTCCCTAGTGAGGACTTGAATCTTTGGCTGTGAGCTAATGGTATTAAGGTTTCAACTTGCTGAGATAGCCACAGTGTACTTCATGATGTACTTACCATAGATATTCTATCTATGATCGGTGCGCTAGTGAGGACTTGAAGAGACCATCCCAGATTCTGTGTAACTGACGTTTAGATTAAATACTTACACAAAATTTAGGAAGGTCTCCCAGATTCTTATCAAAGACTTCATCATCTATTATTCGCCAAACGGCAACTTGCTGATGGTCTTTGGTGGTGACTAGATTTAAAGTTTGTTCAATCATTGCTTGAGGTCTCATATCCTTATGATGTTTATTTGCTTCAAACCCAGTTACTTTACACTTAGCGGTTTAATTAAGCTACTTACTCAACTTCAATATTCTAAAGGCGCCCTGAATAACTAAAGCAAATACGATGCTACCAATAATCAAATCAGGCGTACTAGAGTGTAACCAATTAACCAAAATCCCTGCAACAATTACCCCTAAATTGATAATCACATCGTTTGAAGTGAAAATCATACTGGCTTGCATATGGGCTTCTTCTTCTTTGCTTTTCGATTTTTGTAGTAAATAGAGGCAAATCAAGTTTGCAATTAGCGCAAGAATCGATATGACTATCATGGTAGAAAAGTCAGGTAACTGCTCATTGCCAAAGAAACGTCTTAGTACTTCTAAAAAACCAAGAATCGCTAGCGTAATTTGAAAATATCCGGCAATTCTAGCAATCCGTTTTTTCTTAATGACCGTTCCACCGACCGCAAATAAGCTAATTCCGTACACGAAGCTATCTGCTAACATATCTAAGCTGTCGGCGACCAACCCCATCGAACGAGAAATCAGTCCCGTGCTCATTTCAATAATAAAGAAAGCAAAGTTAATGACCAGCACTATCCATAGTAGCTTTCTTTGCTCAGCATCTTTTTTGTGACTAGAGTCAGCATCAATTTTAAAATTATTGTTGGGATCAGAGGGGTCAATGGTTTCGGTCGAGAGTAGGGTGTCTCCTAATTTTAGGTCATGAATAGCAGTCTCTATCCCTTCTATATTGTCATGATGAAACACAGTTAATTGACGGTTAGGAATGTCGAACTCAAGATGTTCAATATTCGAGTGGCCCTCTAATTTCATTCGGATTAGGTTTTCCTCCGAAGGGCAGTCCATCTTCGATATTTTAAAAGTTGTTTTATTCATAGTTACATTTATATCCGGGTGGTGGTTCAAAAAGTAGGCTGAAAAAAAACAGGCTGAGAAATTGATAAATAACCCCAGTTCGGGATAAGCGCTCAAAAAAAAGATAAAAAAAGAAGTCCGAAGTTGCTAAAGTGAGTTTACCATGACCAAGAAAGTAAGAACCTACAGTGACGAATTTAAAGCCGAGGCCGTCAAGAAGATATCAGACAATAATGGCAATATCTCAGCCACTGCAAAGCAGCTTGGCATTGCCATGCAAACGCTATCAAATTGGCATAACAAAGCCAATCAAGGCAAGCTTGTCGGCACAAAGCAATACGATCCTGATCTTATGAGTGCTCTTCAAGAAATAAGGCAGCTCAAGCGGCAGCTCAAAGTGGCTGAAGAGGAACGCGAAATACTAAATGAGGAGGGATAAAGCGAAGCACTGCTTCGCCCCGACGCAAGGGGAGAGCTATGCTCGAGTTGGCGACGGCGTACTTTGCGAGAAACAGCTAGTCAGGTACGCCTTTATCAAAGACAACCAGTTCCTCTTTCGCATCACCACTATGTGCCGTGTGTTAAGGGTTAAGCCATCAAGCTATTACGACTGGCTAAGTCGTGATCTCAGCGACCAACAGATACATTGCAACCAGTCTGAATTACTGGTTAAAGCGGCTCACAATGAAACGAAAGAACGTTATGGCGCAGATCGACTGCATGCTCATCTAAGCGAGCAAGGCCATAACATTAGCCTGTATATGGTAAGAAGCATCAAAGAGCAACACGGCATTAAATGTCGTCGTCATAAGCGCTTTAAAGTCACCACCGACTCCAATCACAACAAGCTGGTCTATCCAAACGTACTGGATCAGAAGTTTGATGCTAAGCGCCCTAACGAGTCGTGGGTCAGCGACATCACCTATATCTGGACGAATGAGGGTTGGCTGTACTTAGCAGGGGTCAAAGACTTATACACCAAAGAGCTTGTCGGTTACGCTATTAACAAGCGTATGACCGCAGATTTAGTTTGCAAAGCACTAAATATGGCCATCAAGAATAAACGTCCAAGCAAAGGGCTAATCGTTCATTCAGACAGAGGCAGTCAGTATTGCAGTCACGCCTACCACAAGACCATTAAGCAGCATCAATTTATAGGCTCAATGAGCGGCAAAGGCAACTGTTTCGATAACGCTCCGATAGAAAGCTTCTGGGGCACATTAAAGAATGAGCTGGTATATCATCAAGACTATAAAACAAGGTTCACAGCCATCAATGATATTATCAGTTATATCGAGCTGTACTACAATCAGACGAGGATTCAAAAGGGTTTGGGCTATCAATCGCCAAGACAGGTGTGGTTTGATTATTATCGTCAGGCTGCGTAATTAAAATCTCCCAAGTTTATGTATACGGATTTGACGGCAGGGGTCAATAGTTTAAAACTTTTATATTTACGTGCGTTAGGACGTTACCTAGAAAAAATAAAAAACTTACACTGATTAAATTATTATGATTAAGTTTACTATTACCCTCGTCTTCTAAGTGTGGTTAGACCTTTGCCAAAATAGCTTAGTAGTAATAACAAGGTTATTATTATCAAGATAGGATAATTTCCCATAAGCATAAAGGGCGTGTTACCAACCCGTGCCTGTATCTCACCACGTAGTACAGTACGCTCAAACTGCGGTGCGCGTTTTACAATACGACCTTTATGGTTAATGATAGCGGTAACACCAGTATTGGTCGCTCGAATAAACCAGCGCCCGTTCTCAAGCGCGCGCATTTGTACCATTTGCAAATGTTGCAATGGTCCTGCTGAAGTGCCAAACCAGGCATCGTTAGAGACGGTCAACAAAAATTCAGTATCGATGGCATTTTTACGCGTGGTATCTGGATAAGCTACCTCATAACAGATAGCCGTCCCTATATTGTGTCCACGCACCTTTAGAGGTGACTGCTGATCACTACCACGACTATAGTTCTTAATATCCTGACTACCGGCCAAACTTGGGAAAATATCGAGCACGCCTTCAAATGGAATATACTCTCCAAAAGGCACTAGACGCTGCTTCTTGTATAGGCCTTCCGCTTCTACACCTCGAGCAATCACGCTATTGTAAAATGGGGGATACTTATCCGTACTGGCATTGAATGCCGCTTTATCCTTATAAGGGATACCAGTTATCCATGTCGTATTGGTCGCATTAGCCATTTCTATCATTTCACTAATAAAGCCCGCAGCCTCATCCTGAAACATAGGAATAGATGATTCAGGCCACACCACAACATCACGTCCCCACTCAGTGCGTGTTAACTTCGCATAAATCTTTAGCGTTTCTACTTGATACTTAGTCAGCCACTTTATATCTTGTGAAATATTACCTTGAATCAATGACACTGACAGATCAGGTGTGCCCTTAGGTTTTGTCCATTGCGGATTGACCAGCCATAATGATGTGCTAATGGCTAATAACAGTACAGAAACGATGGCATAACTACTGCGCCGAAGCAGTAGCTCTACTAAACTTGCAGCCAATAGTATGGCAACAAAAGAGACGGAAAAAACACCAGCAACGGGTGCTAAGGACGATAACCAATACTCTTCAGTAAATGCATAACCAACAAACAGCCACGGAAAGCCTGTGAATAACCAAGTTTTTAACCATTCTTGTAGCACCCAAAGAGCAGCAAATGAAAAGGGTTGTTTGCCTACCATACGGTTAAAGACTAGTGCTAACAATCCATGAAATAGTCCCATACCGAGACCCATCAATGCAATCATAATCAATGCGAGCCACGTTGGTGTATCGCTATAATCATGGATAGCAGTATAGAGCCAAAAGCCGCCGACGCACCATAGCCCCATACCGTAAGCTTCACCGATAATAAAAGCGCGACGACCACTCATACTTGTCACCAACAGCGCATATAAAATCGCTGGTGATACTATTGCTAGCGGCCAAAACCCATAAGGCGCTAGCGAAAATAAAAAAATAGCTCCTGCAAGCCATGCTGCTACTAGCGTAAGCGATAGCGGTAATTGATTTAAGTGAGTACTCAAACGCTTTTGTAGATTAATAGTAGACAGGCGCATCGCAAATTATCCAAAATTATGAGCCTTGAATTTTTAATCAAAATCCAAAACTTAGATAGAGCCGTTAATACTACAGGCAGTATTTTAAAATAAAAACTGCTTATGATACCAGCCTGCACTGCTCAATGGATGAATTTATGTACTCCGTTTAATGGGTTATTATGCTACATTACCAAACGATATGAAGTGTTACTTGATCTTCTATAGCTCACAATACCTACAGTACATGAGAAAGCACTATGCCCCCCTTAAAAATAAAATCCAGTCTTATATGCAATCGTTATCTGTCTAAGGGGTTGCGTAGTACGTTATTATTACTGGCTGCCTCATCACTATTTGCTTGTAGCCAACCGAGTAGTGGCGTATCTGATGCAAGCACAACATCGGCATCAACTGAAGATGTTTTGGCTGTTCCAAAGACAGCTGAACCAAACGTTATAAATAATTCTATGATGACATCAGTAAGTAAACCAGACTTACTAAAAAACGTATCAGCCACTGTCTATAAAGATGCCAATTGCGGCTGCTGTAAAGAATGGATAAGTCATGCAGAAGATAATGGTCTAAGTGCAACCGCGCAAGATGTTGCGGACTTAGCCGTAT
Organism: Psychrobacter sanguinis; assembly: GCF_020736705.1. Taxonomy (NCBI): domain Bacteria; kingdom Pseudomonadati; phylum Pseudomonadota; class Gammaproteobacteria; order Moraxellales; family Moraxellaceae; genus Psychrobacter; species Psychrobacter sanguinis. The sequence continues at coordinate 18,781 of NZ_CP085992.1, read as the reverse complement.
TTAAAGAGCGCTACAGCGTTCCAAATGAAATGCGTTCTTGCCATACTGTAGTCACTACGGATGGTTACGTCTTTGAAGGTCATGTACCCGCTAAATATATGGCGCAGTTTTTAGAAAATCCGCCAGTACAAGCTATGGGTCTTGCCGTACCTGGCATGCCTATTGGTAGCCCAGGTATGGAGTATCAAAATAAATTCATGCCCTATCAGGTTATGCAGCTCAATAAAGACGGGACAACCCAAGTTTATGCTGATATTGAATCGGTAGATCATCAATTATAGTGTGTTAGCAGTTAAGAATACTTTGATTATAGTGTTAGCGTTAAAAGTAAATGAGGTAGGTATAAGACTGTTCTATTGCTTATAAAATGATTCTTCATCAAAAAATTCATTAGCTATTGCGACTTTAAAATTAAAAATAACTTTGAATTTGTAACTTTTGATGACAATGTAAGCGAATTTATCAGTTATTAACCCTTAAAATAGATAAATGACTAAGGGTTAATACAAGAATATACAGGATGTATAGAAACAATTACGTAATATTACATAAGCTAGTAGGGAATTAGCATCTATATTAATATTATAAATTATTATATTATCTTAATAATTAGTTAGACCCTATATAGGGTAATTACTTCATCCAATAGAAAAACGTCTGAGGGTTAAATCTAAATTATAGATTTAACCCTCAGACGTTTTTTTGCTTATAAAACAGTAGAAATTGTGGTCAATCTAGTCAGCTATATTCTGTACATGTTACACAAACTTACATTGTAAAATGTGGGATATTAGCAATTTTTTCGACATCAAAAAAGTATTTTTGGGGTTTTTAAGGGGAATGACAGGCTAAACAACCTATGCTAAAGTCGGCTTTGTGTTTTGGTCAGCAGCTTGATTTGTAACAGCTTCGTAAGACTTCAATGAGCTGTGATCGCCAATAATCATTTTTTATATGAATAATATGCAGCAGAAGTATCAGTCACTATGACATATATATACTTGAGTTATTGAGATTTAATTGACTGCGCTGTTGTTGATAACAGACGATTTTGAATTAACCGTAGGTATTAGATTTATGAAACAGGCTTTATTGATTTTGTCAGTACTGGGTATGGGCATAGCACAAACGAGTGGTGCTGCTATCACAATCTCTCAAACAAATAATACCATCACCAATACTTCTGTGGCATCAAACTACGGTTCATCAAAAAACATCTATAGCACCAAAAGTGGTGCTTATGTTTCTAATAATGATGAAATTAGTCAAGCAATTAGCAACCTAAGTGCGCAGGCCAAGCAAAAAGAGAATCAGCTTTCATCATTAAACAGCCGCTTATACGCTGAAAAACAACAGCAGCAAGTCAATAAGGTTCCTGACAGCAATTCAGCCCCCGCTATCGCTGCTGCTCGCGCCTCAAAAGTGGCTTTATCTGGCAGCTCTGGATATTGTGCCCGTTACGTACGTAAAGCACTACAATCAGCTGGTTATGAGTTCACTCCAAATCCTTCAGCCTATCAGTACGCTACTCGTGGCACACTTGAGAAAGCAGGTTTCAGCAAAATCAGCAATGATATGCCAACCCAAGTAGGTGATGTTATTGTCTATGATCGCTCATCAAAGCGTCCACATGGCCATATTCAAATTTTCGATGGTACAAATTGGATTTCTGACTTCCGTCAGAACAGCATCAGCCCATACAGTGGTGTCTATGCTTATACGACATGGCGCGATTCAAAATACGTGGATGACGCATCCGCATCAGATCGTAATATCTACCTTGCTATGAATGATAAATAAGACTTTCTAAGTCAGCACAACATAGTTGTTATTTCCTCCAACCCAGTAGGGCGTGTTGAACATTCACAAATAGTCTCTGTCAGTGCCATGGTTGAAGGTTCAACACGCCCTAGTGACTAGTGACTGTGCCCGATATGGTTATTCGCAGAGCTTTGCTGCTCTGATATGTCGCAGACCAATGCATCGCTATGGGCGCTGGTCTGCGGGTGTGACAAGCTTTCAACCTGAATGGTGGCGTGATGAATACCAAGCGCAAGCAACCCTTGCTCAAGATTGGCAATCAATACGCTGGCATCCGAGATTCTCATATCCCCATCGACCATCACATGGCAAGATAGCGCATTTAGCCCGCTGGTGATGCTCCAAATATGCAGGTCGTGGACTTGTTTTACTTGTGGATGGGCAAGCAGCTTGTCTTCCACATCTACCAGCGATATGCCTTCTGGCGTGCCCTCCATCAAGACATGTACCGAATCACGTACAACGCGGTAACCACTTACTAAGATAAGTACCGCGACGATCACCGACGCTGCGGCATCGGCCCAAACCCAGCCAAACCCCATCATCAGTAAAGCGGCGATGATCGCGGCGACAGAGCCCATCAAATCACTTAATACATGCAAGTAAGCGCTTTGCATATTGAGGTTGACAGGCTCTTTGGAATCATTGCTTTTATTTGCTTTTTCTTTATTTACTTTGTCTGCATTTGCTCCATGGCTGTGGGTGTGTCCATCGCTGCCGCTACTACCACGATGCATCAGCCAAGCGACCAAGATATTAACCAGCATACCGATGGTGGCGACGATTAGCATACCTTGGGTAGCAATCTCAGGCGGTGAGTTAAGGCGTTTGATCGCTTCATAAAAAATCATCAAGGCGATAATTACTAGCGTCGCACCATTGACGGTGGCCACGATAATCTCAAAGCGTTTATAGCCAAAGGTCTTTTGATGGGTGGCGGCTTTTTCGCCGATTTTAAATGCCATCAACGTCGCACCAAGGGCGATGGCGTCGCTGAGCATGTGTCCTGCATCAGAGAGTAACGCCAAGCTGCCTGTCAGTAAGCCACCAATCGCCTCGATAAACATATAGCCTGTGATGATCACAAAGCTAATCAGTAACGTACGCTGATAGCCTTTGGTATCTCTTGGTGCGGTGTTTTGCTCTAGGTTAGTGTCATGATCATGAGCGTCTTGATTGCCAGCAGTATAGTTACTATCGTTGTTTTTATAGACATCAATAGGCTCACTTGGAGGCAAATGCTTATTTTGCTTATGACTGGCATCTTCTTGACTCATAACGTTACTCAAATTTATTAAGACTTATGGTAAATAACTTCAAGGATTAAGGATTAATGATAAATCTAACATAGTCGAGTATTAGAAGCTGTAACGACGAGGTAAAAATGCAGCCAGTAAGCTATAGTCGATTCACTGCAAAAATGACATCGTGCTACTGGTATAAATTTTCCTTGCATGCTGTTATTACAGAGGCTGCGCAACATTCATTCCAGTAGCACTCTTCAATTTATCACCATGTTATTTTGAACTGACTAGGGCGTGTTGAACATTCATAATTTGAGCCAGATATAAGCACAAGCAAGAGCGACCGTATTTTCATAACTTTGCTTGAGCTTATCAAACCTGGTGGCAACCGCCCTATACTGTTTTAGTTTGGCGAAAGCATTTTCTACTAGATGCCTCGCTTTATATAAGTCCCAGTCCATATGGTCGTTAGAAGACTGAGTATTTCGTTTTCGAGGGATGTTATCCCGTGTCCCTGCTTGTTCAATATGCGCTCGTAGTGCATCAGAATCATAGCCTTTATCGGCACATAAAACCTCTGTGTTGCTCAAATTAACTTTGTCTACTAAGTCAGGTGCGACTTTAACATCGTGGGTCGTGCCATCTGACAAGATAAAGGTAATCGGATTGCCATGCGTATCTACTGCCAAGTGAATCTTGGTCGCGCGTCCTGCCACACTTTTACTAATGGATTGTAGGTTCTCATTGCCACCACTGCTGTGCTGATGCGCTTTAATATGAGTACCATCAATGAAGACCCACTCAAGGTCTGCGTCTTTGATTAATAAAGCAAACAGCGTAATCAGCTTATTACTACGAAACCAGCGCTGGTAAGCTTTATAGATGGTATTGGGCTTGCCAAAACACTCGGGTAAGTCGCACCAAGGACAGCCAACACGCATGCGATAAAGCACGCCTTCAACCGTTTGTCTAAGATTTCCTTTGTCATAGATATTAAGTTCTAGTAATATAGGTTTCAGTCTTGTCCAGTGTTCATCTTTGAGCATAGTGCGAGGCATAGCGAACGATATCTTTTTTGTGTGAGAACTTAAAGATTAACCGTTCGCTATTTTTTTTGCCATTAATTTATACCCAATGTTCAACACGCCCTAGTGATCTTAATATCATTGCTGGGTTTTTTTGTGCTTAACATCAGGGCGTATTTAACCTTTCATGATTTGATCCGTCAGAAATGAACACTACTGATATCATTACTCATGACAGGAGTTATCGACAAGCGCGTTTAAAATGCCACATGATGACGCTGGTGCACTACTTGCACATTTCTGGCGCAAAACGGTCAAGTGATGCTTTAAGTGCATCAGTTCTTCCATTCGTATTTCCACAGCATGAATGTGCTCATCTAGCAAGTTATTCACATCGCCGCAGTCCTTGTCAGGCGACTCCCAGTATTCAAGTAAGATTCGCACATCATCTAAAGCCATATCGAGCGTACGGCAATGTAGGATAAATTGTAGACGCTCAATGTGCTCTTCATTATATAAACGATAATTCCCTTCGCTACGAAAAGGCTCGGGTAATAAACGCTCTTTTTCATAATAGCGAATGGTTTCTACTGTGGCACCTGTGCGTTTAGCGAGCTCACCAATTTTGATTGTCATAACAACCTCTATGATTTAAATAATTAAAGTGGCTGTAAAGACTAGCGCTAGAGAAATTAAAATTACGAAACTGTAGATAAATAACCTTGACTCTAAAGCCACTATAGGGTTCATAATATCATTATTCAAAGGGTAAATTATTATGAAATATCATATTGAAGGTATGGACTGTGCCAGTTGCATCGGCAAGATTGAAACAGCTTTGAAACGTATGCCTGGGGTTTCTGATGTTCAGCTGAATTTCGCTACAGAAACGCTAGAGCTAAATTTAGCCCCTGGTGCGCCGACTCAGGCTAGTGATATCGAAAAAACAATCAAAAGCCTAGGGTTCGGCATCTCTGCCAATACTGGTCAACAAACTGTATCGGCTATTGATATTGACAGCGACAATCAGATGGCTCCGCAGGATAAGCAATGGTGGCAAACTCAAAAAGGCAAACAGGTTGTTGGCCTCGGTATTTTGATGGGCAGCGGTTATGCACTGTCACTACTGTTGCCCGCTTATGGGATATGGGTGTTTGCCATCGCTGTGATTGTAGGCGTTTTTCCATTTGCGCGCAAAGCCTTAGCACTGGCTAAAACAGGTTCATTCTTTTCAATTGAAACGCTGATGTCCGTCGCCGTGCTTGGCGCACTTATCATTGGTGAAGCTGAAGAGGCCGCAGCGGTTGTCTTTTTGTTCTCAATCGGTGAACTGTTTGAGAGTATCGCTGCTGATCGCGCTCGCGCTGGCATCAGAGCCTTATCATCGCTGGTTCCGAAAAGTGCAATTTTACTTGATGCTCAAGGTGGGCAGCGTAACGTTCCAGCGACTTCATTACAAGTGAATGACCTTGTGCTGGTGCGTCCTGGAGATAGGGTATCTGCTGATGGTTCCATTGTTCAAGGTGCGTCCAGCCTTGATGATTCGCCCGTGACGGGAGAGTCTGTTCCTGTTGCCAAGACGATGGGTGACAATGTATTTGCAGGGTCAATTAACATCGATGGTGTGCTCCAAGTGCGCGTAGAAAAGACAGCCGCCGATAACACCATTTCGCGCATTATTGAGCTGGTAGAGCAAGCCCAAGCCTCCAAAGCACCCACTGCCCGTTTTATTGAGAAATTCAGTCGCTATTACACACCGGCAGTGATGGCTATTGCCGCACTAATTATTATCATTCCACCGTTAGCCATGGGTGGAGATTGGTCGACTTGGTTGTATCGCGGTCTAGCACTGTTGCTGATTGCCTGTCCCTGTGCTCTTGTACTATCAACACCCGCTGCCATCGCCTCTGGTCTTGCTGTTGGTGCGCGCCGTGGCTTGCTGATCAAAGGCGGTAGTGCTTTAGAAACTATCGGCCAAGTGAAGACGGTCGCTTTTGACAAGACAGGCACTTTAACTGAAGGCAAACCACGCGTGACCGATGTTGTTGCCTTTACACAAGAGGACTCAAGTATTCAAGGTCAGAATTCTCAAGGTCAAGATGAGATATTGGCACTTTTTGCCAGTGTGGAGACTGGTTCTAGTCACCCGCTTGCTGAAGCCATTGTTAGTCATGCTGAAGCTGCTAAAGTGTTCATACCTGTGGCCTTCAATGCTTCTGCAACTGCCGGTAAAGCGGTACACGCAACTGTCGCGGAGCGCGCGCTAGCTATCGGTTCGCCTGTTTACGCAGCCGATGAGGCATTGATTTCATCCACACAACAGGCGCAAATTGAGGCGCTGCAAAATGAGGGTAAGACCGTCTCTGTTCTTTTCGATGAGCAAAACCGTGAAGTGCTTGGATTAATCGCGCTAAGAGACGAATTACGAGACGACGCTCATGAAGGTGTGGCTCAGCTCAAAGCGATGGGTGTGCGCTCCGTCATGCTAACAGGCGACAACCGCTTAACCGCTCAAGCACTTGCCAGTAATTTAGACGTGGAATGGGAAGCTGAGCTGTTGCCTGAGGACAAACTGCGCCTGCTTAACGAGATGAAGAACAACCGCAAAATAGCGATGGTTGGTGATGGTATTAACGATGCGCCAGCGCTAGCAACTGCCGATGTTGGCATCGCGATGGGTGGTGGTACCGATGTGGCCATTGAGACGGCCGATATCGCATTATTAAAAAGTCGTGTTACGGACATGGCTCATCTCATCGCACTTTCACGTGCCACCATGCGCAACATTCATCAGAACGTCATTTTCGCTTTAGGTCTCAAAGGCGTCTTTCTGATCACGACCATATTCGGCATTACTGGACTATGGATTGCGGTTCTAGCTGATGCTGGAGCAACAGTGATCGTTACTCTTAATGCGTTACGTTTACTGCGCTTTAAAGGCGCGCCTCCACTGGTAAATCCGCCTAAAGTAGTTAAATAAAACCCTTCGAAATCAATTAAAAACTAGAGATAGCAGCAGATTTCGGGGTGGGTTCTAATAATAAAAATTCCACCGCCACAGTAAACTGCAACCGCATTAGAGTAAACAAGGTTAGACCGTATGTTAATCACAGAATTGGGTTATTTTGCCTTGCTGGCCGCCTTTATATTGGCGATTTTGCAGGTGGTATTACCAACCGTTGGCGTCATGCGCGATCACGTTGCTTGGCAGCGTCTCGCGCCCAGTCTCGCGTGGGCACAGTTTGCTGCCATGATTTTTTCATTTGTTGCATTGATGGCAGGCTTTTATTTCAATGACTTTAGTCTCGTCTATGTCACGCAGCACTCTAATACTTTGTTGCCTTGGTACTATAAACTCTCGGCGACATGGGGCGGACACGAAGGCTCGCTCTTGTTGTGGATGACCATCATGGCCACGTGGTGCGCGCTGGTCTCCTATTTTAGCCGTGGCTTACCGTTGTCGATGCGCGCGCGGGTACTCGTGATATTGGCCGGTGTGCAGGTCATGATGCTAGCGATGCTGATTTTTACCTCGTCGCCATTTGATCGTACCTTGCCCAATCTGCCCGTAGATGGGGTAGATCTCAACCCACTTTTGCAGGATTTTGGGCTGATCGTTCACCCACCGATGCTGTATATGGGTTATGTGGGCTTAGCGGTGCCATTTGCTTTTTGTATGGCGGCATTGTGGGAAGGGCGTTTGGATGCTGCTTGGACACGCTGGTCACGTCCATGGGCGCTCGCGGCTTGGGGATTTTTGACCATTGGTATTGCACTGGGCTCGTGGTGGGCCTACTACGAGCTTGGCTGGGGCGGTTGGTGGTTTTGGGATCCGGTAGAGAATGCCTCGTTTATGCCTTGGCTTGTCGGCTTAGCATTGCTGCATTCATTAGCAGTCACTGAAAAGCGCGGGGTGTTTAAAGCATGGACCATCATGCTGGCTATTTTCGCCTTTGCCTTAAGCTTGCTTGGCACGTTCCTGGTACGCTCTGGAGTCCTTACCTCAGTGCATTCGTTTGCCGCTGATCCGACGCGTGGTTTGGTTATCTTAGCTATTCTTGGCATCATCGTCGGTGGTGGTTTGCTGATGTTTGCGCTGCGTGGCTGGCGTTTGACGATTGAAAGTCAGTATCAACTGGTTTCGCGTGAGTCATTTTTAGTCATTAACAACGTCATCATTTTGATTGCAACGTTAGTGGTATTGCTTGGTACCCTCTATCCTATCATTGCCGACGCCTTTAGCTTGGGTCAGGTATCGGTAGGTCCTCCGTACTTTAATGCGCTATTTGTGCCTTTAACATGGCTATTGCTGGTTGCCATGGGTATGGGCTCCAATATCCGCTGGAAACAAGATAAGCGTCCATTGTTAGGCGTTGGTATGGTCATTGCGGCGAGCAGTCTAGTATTAGCTGCAGTCATCACTTACTTTGTCAGTCCATCTGCCATGCTTAATATTGGTGTAACACTAGCAGTAAGTTTTTGGGTACTGTTCTGGATGGTGGTTGATTTCAAAGACAAAACCAAAAATGCACCAAGCTTTTTGCAAGGCTTAAATAAGCTGCGTTTAAGCTACTGGGGTCAGCAAACGGCACATATTGGTGTGATTGTAGCGGTCATCGGTGTTGCCTTTACCAGTACCTTGAGTATCGAGCGCGATGTGGCATTGAGTGTTGGCGAAACGGTCCATGTCCAAGGTTACGACTTCACCGTTAAAGGCTTCCGCGAAGTCAAAGGCAGTAACTATGATGCGACCCAAGCTGAGGTCGAAGTGAGTAAAGATAGCCGTGCTGTGACTACGTTATACCCTGAAAAACGCAATTACATTATTAGCATGATGCCAATGACCGAAGCAGCGATTGATGACAGTCTGATGCGTGATGTGTACGTCGCACTTGGTGAACCTATAGCTGAAGGCAGTAATAAATGGGCCGTACGTATTTATGTGAAGCCATTGATTCGTTGGATATGGCTCGGCGCTATTATTATGGCATTGGGTGGTCTGCTGAGTATGCTTGATAGGCGCTATCGTCTCAAAACATCCAAGACCCCTGCACAAATTGCAGCGAGTAAGTCAGGCTTTACGACGGTTACTGATTTAGATGTTAAAAGCACTACTAATAACACGACACTAATAGGGGAGAAGCAAAATGACTAAGTCTAATCATTTTTCCGAGCAACCCCCTGAAACAAAAGGTAATCGAACAATGAAAAAAAGCCAATTTAGAATATGGTTTTTGATCCCGCTGATCATCTTTGCTGCTGTTATGGTTATGCTTTATTTTCGTTTGGGGCAGCCGACTGAAATCGTAACCAATACCGCGCTTGAACGCCCAGTACCAGCGTTTGAGCTGCCATTGTTGTCCGATACCAGTCGGATCATGACCAATGACAACTTACCTGATGAGCCCTTTTTGATGAATATTTGGGGCTCTTGGTGCCCAACTTGCGTTATTGAGCATCCTTTTTTGATGCAACTAGAAGAGCGTGGTGTCAATCTGGTTGGCGTGAATTATAAAGACGATATCGGTGATGCGCTCAGCTATCTCAACCGAGGCGGTGATCCCTTTTCGATGTCTATTCAGGATTTGTCCGGCCAGTTTGCCTTGGACTTAGGGTTGACGGGTGCGCCTGAGACTTTCACTGTCGATGGTGAAGGCGTTATTCGCCAGCACATTGTTGGTGAGATTAACGAGAGTAACTGGCAAGATCGTATTGAGCCTTGCTTAACGGTACTCAATGATGCCAATGATAATAACGTCAGTCCAGATGCGATTCAGGTTGAAGAGGTGTGCAAATGATAGCCCTTTCAATAAAGGCCGTTACGATAAAAGTAGCGAGCTTAATACTTGCCTGTCTCCTAAGTGTGACCAGCTATGCGGCGATTGACGTCTATGATTTTGATTCTGTCCAACAAGAAGCACAATACCGAGGATTGATCGAAGAGTTTCGTTGCCCGAAATGCCAAAACCAAAACTTGGCAGGTTCTGATGCGCCGATTGCCCAAGACTTAAAGCAAAAAGTCTATGATTTGATTAAAGACGGACGTAGTGATGCGGAAATCCGGGATTATATGCAGGATCGTTATGGCGACTTTATCAGCTACAAGCCGCCTATGCGACCATCGACATGGATCCTATGGTTTTTTCCACCATTATTATTGCTCGTCTTAATTGTTGGTTGGTTTTGGCAAAGTAAACGCCGCCAAGTTGTCGCCCGTGGCCAAAACGGCGTTACAGTGAACAGTACTGCTGCCTTGACCTCTGCGGAAAAGGCTGAGCTTGATCGTCTATTATCGCAAGCTGAGAATGTCGACCACGATATTACTAGCATAGAGGACAAAAAATGACTCTATTTTCTACTTTTGGCTTATTTGTAGCTCTAAGCTTGCTGATTGCTCTTATATTTGCGCTAATTGCTATTATGCCATGGCTACGAGCACCGCGTTTGCAGTCCAAACCAATAGACAATCAACTGCTAGATATTAATGTTGCAGTATTTCGCGAACGTTTAGCTGAGCTACAAACAGATAAAGACAGCGGTACTATTAATAATAGCCATTATCAAAATCAAAAGCTGGAACTGGAGCGTCAGCTATTGGATGCCCAGCGTGAAGTCACGCCGATGGTCACCCCTGGTATCAAAAGCCGCTTGATCCTCATGGTTTGGGTGCCTGTATTGGCTGCGCTGGCGTATCTGATGGTGGGTGACCGAACGCCTGTGTTTGATCTGTGGACGGCCGAAGACAAAGTAGGACAAGTGGCTGATGACCTATTGACTGGCAAAATCGATCAGCCACCTGTATGGGCAATCGAAAACGGCCAGCAGCTTATCAGCGCGATGCAGACCAACGTTTATCGTCATGCCGATGATCCTGATCGCTGGATGCGTTTGTCAGAGCTGTTTTCATCGCTTGAAGCTACCGACTCAGCGATTGAAGCTTTGTCACGCGCTTACCGTCTGTCACCAGACAATGAAGAGATTGCGACCACTTATGCGCAGATTAGCTTTTTTGCCAATAAAGGTCAGCTTGATGCCAGTAGCCGCCGTGTATTACAAGATGTCCTTGCCAAAAATCCACAGCATGAAGGTGCGCAGATGCTAATGGCAATGGGTGAGGCACGTGGTAGTAACTTTGCAGAAGCGCAAGGTTGGATTAAACGCTTACAAGGCAGCATTGTGGCCAAACCAGGTGATCATACTAAAGCTTTAGCAAGCTTAGATGAGTTAAGCAACTACGTTAGCATGCAAGAAAAGCAAGCGCTAGAAGGTATTGACGTGACAGTGAAAATTAACGCTAATTTATTACCGTTAGTGAAAGCTGATGATGTGTTGTTTGTAGCGATACGTGATGTGAAAGGGGGCCCTCCGTTTGCCGCCAAACGTTTACCCATTAGTATTATCAAGCAAGGTGAGGCTAGTATCCGCTTAAGCAATCTTGATGCGATGATGCCAGATCGCACGTTAAATTCAGCTCGTAGTGACAAAACTCAGTTAGCAGTCGTTGCTCGTATTAGTCATAGCGGTAATGCCATAGCAGAATCAGGCGACTTATCGGGTAATCCTATAATGATTAGCGTTGAACAGACTCAGGTTAATGTTGAAATCAATCAACAGATTCCCTAATAAAAAATTATTACCGTAAGTTTCATAATACCAGAGCGGTAAGTGGAGCCGTTTATGAAAGTGGTGCGATTAATAATCGTATACCAAAAACATATACGTTTAACATTGTTCATTGTATAAACATAGATAAAGGAAACAACTATGACTGAATCTACCGACAGATTAGATAGTACTAAATTGAATAGCGTTGAATCGGCTAGTACTAATATTGCTGACAAGAAGGTACCTATAGCTGTGAGTAGTACTCATCAATCGATTGACTCTAAAACCATAAATCATACGCCTAAAGCTATGTACGTGACTTCAGGCAACTCAATAACACCTAAAGATAAGTTGGACAAAATGCCAAAAATGGTTGCCAATGGCAGTCGCGCTTTTATCTGGTATTTGTTGGCGATAATGGTATTAATACTTGATCAATGGACTAAGTGGTTGGCCCAAACCACATTAGCGTTCAATGACCCCGTACCGGTCATTGAACCATTTCTCAACTGGACACTCGCTTATAACTATGGGGCAGCATTTAGCTTTTTAGCCAACGCTGGCGGTTGGCAGAAATGGTTTTTCTCAGGCTTAGCTTTTGTAATGGCTATCTTTTTAACGGTTTATTTAATCAAAGCGCCACGTGCAGCCAAGCTATTATCTATGGGGTTGGCCTTAATGCTTGGTGGTGCGATTGGCAACTTAATCGATCGTTTAAGAATTGGTAAAGTGGTTGACTTTATCCATGTGCATTATGCTGATGTCTGGAATTATCCTATTTTCAATGTTGCAGATATAGGTGTCTGTGTCGGTGTCGCATTGATTATAATTGACATGATATTTTTAGAAAGTAAGCGTAATAAATAAGCACATTGATGCCGATTATCACAAACAAAATGAACTAGCGTCGTATTCACTCTATACGGAAAAATACTTTTTATACTTGAGTATGTTTATAAAATGTGAACTGGAAGATAATGTATGACTGGTATAGGTACTCACTCATTTTAGGTCTTAAAACTCAATACTTAAAAGCTCTGCGTAGAGCCATTATTATAGAGACATTGAATAATCCATAAATTCTTTATTGATCATAACAAAAGGAAAATACAGTGTCACAGGCTCAGCCAACTATTGAAAAAATTCACAGCCTTAGAAAAAAACAAGAGACAGCGTTAAAAAGTCTTACCCTTATAGGCTATCTAGAAGGCACCTCTTTCTTATTATTGCTCTTCATCGCCATGCCACTAAAATATATGATGGACATTCCAGAAGGTGTGAAATACATCGGTATGGCACACGGTATGTTGTTTATTACCTATATCATAATACTTATAGGCTCAGCTATCAAAATGAAAATGCCTCTTTGGGCAATACCTGCGGGCGTACTCGGCTCACTCTTACCTTTTGGCCCATTTATATTCGATCATTTACTAAAAAAGAACTTGCAGGAAAATGTAAGTAAAGAAGCCTAGAACAAGCTCTGCTACAAATGCCACAAACGTATCTTATTACTCAAGATTATTTTTCCTAACTAAATCACAAGCCGCCATCACTCATCATGGCGACAAATGAATAACATTGAGCAGAAATTAATCACAATAAAACTTTAATTCAGACCCAGTATGAATAGCCTCACACTCCAGTTACTTTTCGAACTTATCTTACATACTATCGACAAACCCGTCTTGTTTAAAAGCTAAACAGGTTTTGTCATTCGCGATGGCTTTCCTGTTATCGTAGGGTATACCCTAGCGGAACCACCTAAAAACGCCTTATAAAATATTAATAGACCACCTAAAATAGACCGTTATAATAAAACCACTTATAACAGACTATTTTAGGTGTTTGCGTTTATTAAACCCTCAAACTGTCACTTCACGAAGTACTATCCTCCCATATCTGCAACAAATCACAGGCCTCTCAAGTAAAGGGTATCCTGAAAATATACACTCTAAGTCAAACGTGTAATAATGTTCAATGATTGAACGCTCAAAAAAAGCAATTTAGCAGGGAGTGACACTTGAAATTAACAGTTACGGACGCGGCTAAACAGTGGGGTATTACTAGGAACACCATTTATAACAACATCAATAATGGTAAGCTTTCTAGAGACTCTAACAAGATGATTGATACTGCTGAAATGTTTAGAGCATTTGGAGAGCCTAAGCAAACTAAACGTGTAGATTCAGTCAGTGGTATACAGGGTTTGTCGTCAAGCATGACACCTGAAAGCACAGCTGAATTACAGCATCAATTAGAGCTAGAACAGTTAAAAAACAAGCACTTAGAAGAGTCGCTGCAAAAACAAGAATTAGTCAATAAGGATTACCGACAACAAGTTACGCATTATCAACGCCAGATTGAGCTATTAAATGACAATCTGAGCAAAGCTAATATGAGTATACAGGAGCTTGTACAAAGCAGGTTGATTGGTATGGATCCTCATAAACCAACAGAAGATGAACAACAGTCAGGCAACACAGACGATAATGTAACTAAGGCTGAAACGGTCCATCCTGCTCAGGAAGTAAATACTACTGAACCAATAACTCAAAAAGTAAAAAAGTGGCGCTGGTGGTAACTATTGGGCCTATTTAAGAGCATGCCGTGGAGGGCCAGTAGAAGTGCTATTATTTTAATTAATAGGCTATTAACCTATTAATTAAAATAATAGCAACAAAAAGCATTAGGTAAAGATAAACAACATCTACTTTATTAACAGCTAAATGATATACAATGTAATGCTAACAACGTTACATAAGGTTATTGCTATGAGTCAAAGTAATTTTAATATGCGCCTTGATGACGATTTAAAGGCAAGTGCTTACTCCGTTATTGAGCAATATGGGTTAACACCAACTCAAGCGGTGCGTATGTTTTTAAATGAGATTGCGCATACCAAAACCATACCCCTATCTCTTAATTGGGCAAGTTGCATCCCTAATGCTGAAACAGCTAAAGCAATTATTGAAGGCCGTGAAGACTACGAAACAGGTAAGCTTACTGGCTACCATGCAGATGAGTTAACTGATGTGTTGGTAGAAAGTGAGAATGGCTAGAAAAGTATATCCCACTAAACAGCTTAAAAGAGATGCTAAAAAACACCATCTTGAACTCTTAACACCTGCATGGGCGGAAGTACTTAATTGTTTAGTCAAAGACCAACCCTTGCCAGAAAAGTATAAAGATCATGCTCTGACGGGCAATTGGTCGAGTTGTCGAGATTGCCATATCAAGCCTGATTTAGTGTTGATCTATGAAATCCGAGGCAATGACGTGCTATTGCATAGATTAGGTAGCCATAGCGAACTTTTTTAGACTAGGACCTACAGTTACTGGATTACCATTTTTTTTGCTTCTTCAGTTAATAATAGGCTAATAGCCTATTATTAAATTAACTTCATTTTAAGCCGCCTACGCCAGGGTGAAGCAAGTTCAGAATCTAGGCGCTTGCTCATCATCCAAATATTCTTGCACAGGACGCTTAGTAAAGCGCTCAGGATCTTTTTTAACCCATTCAACCATGTGACTAATCCAAGCGCCACTTGATTGGTTAGCGGGGTTCTGAGCTGCTATTAGGCCGTTATAATCTGCCATAAATTTCTTACTATGCACTGCTCTTGCCAGTTGCTTATCAGTATAATTGGTGAACATATTAATAGTGTCTGGGTCACGGGCAGGCGTTACGTTTTTCGGCTGCCCTTTTTCTGTGAATTTCAGCTCCAAATGCGTATATTTGCGTCCAGTTTTTTTTAGTTCGTAAGATACTTTATATATTGTCTTTTCGTTTATTTCGTTGACTGCCATATCTATGACACGTCTGCGTAAGTCTTTCGTATTTTCGTATTTATCTAATAATCGAAACTCTCTTCTTAATTCATCTAGTTGTTTATATACTTTTCCTGATGATTTCCATTGCATCATCAGCAAAAATATACGCAAGCTATAGACACTATCGGTAAGCTTTGCAAGTTCGAATAGGTCTATTTGAGTATAGTTATTTTTCAACTGAAACAAGAACGGCACGACATCAGGATGCATAATCACACGAGCCATTAGATTTTCGTCAGATTTCATTACAAATGGCAGAGTATCAATTAGATTATGCAATCGAAGCTGTTCTATAAACTCATCATCATGTCTGCTGTCAGGGTATCGCTCTTTAAGCTTTCTAAATATTTCGGTTTTGAAAAATAACAAGTTATATACCCAGCCTGTCACCTTATCACCAAAAGGGGTAGGTATTACAATCTCTCTGCTTCGTAAGTTGCTACAAGCAGTGCGTAAATCACGAGCGACATTTTTCGCATTAAAACCAATAGATAACGCATCATCTTTAGTAATGTATATGGGTGCTAGAGCATCAAAATCAGCAGCGTCAGCGCTTTGCGGTAGTTTGCTTGCCGCCAATACAATCAATTTCATTTCGTGCAAACCTGACTGATGAGCTGCTTTCAACAAATCATTTGACATTTTGGGGTATCTGTTCGGCTTATCTAAAATCGCATTGCTTTCCATCTCTACTGCTCCGTTTACAATTAGGACTTCTATTTTATACAAGTCCCATTTGTGCGTCAATACGTCCCATTTGTGCGTCAATACGTCCCATTTAAGCTAAGAATGTGCGTCAATACGTCCCATTTAGTTCCAGCAACCCCTTGTATAACCTACATTTGCGTGGGGTCTAAAATAAGTCTTTTAAAAATAATTATAAAATAAGGGTAAACCCTGTTTTTGCCTGTGGATAACTCAAACGAACGAAAATAAAAGGAACTTAAAAGAGACTTATTGTTTTAAAATAAAAAAACAACAAGAAAAACCCTCAAATAACCAAAGGTTATGATGATTATCTGGATCTAAAATTCACTCATATTTCTCTTAGCCAAAGGTGTTTTATCGACTAAACCCTCTTGAAGGCCTATGAGATCGTTGTAAATCATTATTAAATGCACGTAAACCGTCCTCTATAGCTTTATTTTGTTCATCTGGTAACTGACTACCATAAATATTTTTAAACACCTCTACGGTCGAATTTAGAGCGTTTATATAACTCTCTCGCTGACCACTAGGCAGTTTGGCCACATCAGAGTAGGCATGCTTGAATTGAAGGCAGGTTCTATTTAGCGTATCTGATCTATGAGATTTAGCTAATTCTCTGGCCTCTATGGTTTGTTTGTCATCAGAAATAAACTGATCTAACCCTCGAATGTAGTCAAATGATGAAATGATATCTCGGGTCATACTACCCACCTCTCCGGCGCTACCGCCTAATTTAGGAATAATGCTTTGGTTGAAATCGGCTCTTTTTTGGTCAATATCTTCTTTAAATTCAAACCACGCCGTTAAACGCTCGTTATACTGCTCACGCTCCTGCTTAGGATGATTAACCAGGTGGATAAGGTCCTTGTTGTTGGTAATAAAGCGCTCATCAATCTTGTTTTTAACCGCTATCAAATTGTCTCTAAAATCCTTACTTTGAAGATTAAGTGATGTCACAAAGTCTTTAATCACCTCAATTTGTCTATAGTCATATTTATCAGGGTAATCATTAGGGTCCTCATTCCAGCCAGATCTCAAACAATTATCGGGTTGGGTGGCCGTGAGTAATTTATGAGCAAGTATTAGCTTAAGCTGTTCAGCACGTTCAGATCTTCTCTTATCTTCATAAGTTGCTCTTCTAGTTTCTCTATCAATTCGTCCTTGCTGCTGATCAAGTCGAGCAGCTCTTGCTCGTCGCGCTTTGTCATCGAACGGGGTTGGGGCAGGTCTTGCTCGCTTTGTAGCGTCTTGATGGATGCTCTGAGCGATTGATTCGCTGTCTGCAGCTCTTTTTGAGTTTGCAGTAACCCAGCGTTTTGAGAGATCAATTCTTTGTTGTGCTTTATGGTTTGCTTTGTCTGCGTCATCAATTCTATTTGGTAAGTTTTCGCATCGCTTAGCTGCCCAAGCAGTGCCTGATTTTGCGTCCTCAATGCATCGTTTTGTGCTATCAGCTCGTCGTTCTGTGTCTGCAATGAGTCCAGATAATCTCTCATTTTGACCAGTTGCCCAAGCAAGTCCGTCTCGATATTGTTTAATTCGTCGCTCATCTTCTCTCCTTTGCTCTAACACGGCGTGATTGCGTGCTCGAATCTTACGGTTAGTTTCTCCCTTTTCGGTAGCAATACCTCGGCGCTCCATGGCAGTTGCCTCAACCCCCATCTTAATGGTGGGCTGTTGATCAAGTCCTTGGTCCTTATAACTACGCTCATCCATAAGCGGTAAATTACGCTGTTTAAGTCTTTGATTGGCAGTGTCCACCCAAAGCTTACGAATACGCTTAATCTCCTCCCTTGAGGAGGGGAGGTCATTTTGTTTACGCTTTTTATTAGACCACTCAAAAGGGATTTTAAATTTAGGGTCAAATGCCAACTTACCATCCGGCTCAATCACTGGCGCGCGCGTCGTCACCATAATATGGGCATGAAAATTACGCGGGTCAGGGTTTTTCTCCCCTTCACGTAGCCGCTTAGAGCTGGGCTTAGCATTAGGATCAAAGGGCAGCTTCATCACAGGGCGATGCAGACACACATCGGCAATCACATTCATGTCATCACACAGCTTTTGTGCAAACTCTAGAGCAAGCGCATGACGCTCATCTTCAGGTAGCTCATAAGGCAAATTAATCAACCACTCACGCGCCACACGGCTATCAGATCTTGCCTCAAATGCTTCAGCAGTATTCCAAAGTATCTCGCGATCAATTTTGACATACCCTTTTTTTAACGAAGCAGGCATCACAATATCACTGCTCATTACCCCATCCTTTTTAGAGTAATCATGAACCTTGCCATACTTAGAATCCTCTAAAACATCACCAGCGCGATATGCGGCACAGGCCACAGCGGACTGTCCTGCTTTTCGAGAAATTGCTTTAGTCGCAATATGCACCATAGTCATAATAGCTGGCCTTAGGTTAAAGGTTTTTGCACACCACATCTTTTCGTGGTGTGCGGGGTTTGGGGTGTCCCCAACGAAGGGCGATTCAGTTTTTAATGTAGTAACGTAGTGGATAAATTAAAAACTGAGTCGTTACTTCGCCCT
>NZ_CP085991.1 GCF_020736705.1 Psychrobacter sanguinis | reverse complement strand
AGGTATTTATATAAGGAGTTATCGGAGTTAAAGCTCTCTTTGCTATAACGATGTACTTGGTTAAATGCCTCGCGAATGGCGATACCACGCTTTTTAAGCTCAATTTGCACCAAGGGCAAGCCATTGACCAAAATAGTTACATCATAGCGATTGGCTTGTGTGCCTTTTTGAGCAAACTGTTTAATGACCTGTACTTTGTTACGTGGGATGTTTTTTTTGTCCAGCAGGGCAATGTTCTGCAGGTGTCCATCATCAAAGGTGAAGTCATAGATGTGGTCATCATGAATCTTTCGAGCTTTGTCAGTGATGTTATCACTCGGATTATCAAGATACTCCATTACAAAGCGCTGCCACTCAGCATCTGTAAACTGCACCTCATTTAAGGTCTGCAGCTGTACACGTACGTTAGCGAGCATCGTTTCAGGCGAGTTTAAACCAGGGACAAACTCATATCCCTGGTTTTGTAAGTCTTTGAGTAGTTCACGCTCTAGATCGTCTTCAGTTTGATAGCCCCCATCAGGCTGATCGCACTTGGTATATTTATTTAAAACGATAAAATTATTCGACTCAGCAATGGTTTTTGTTTGGTTAGTCATGAGCTACTACCTCAGGCTTAGGGAAGCTCAACAGCAGGTCACGGTAATACTCGTATTGCTGTTGGCGCAGCTCTATTTCACGCGGGAGGCCTTCGGTTAGTGAAGCAGTGATAGCTTCGAATTTGTCGAGAATGGCAGCAATGCGCTCTTGTTCATCAAGAGAAGGTACGGAAACCTTTAACCCAGCTAGTTTACCTACAGCTAAACCTGGCTGTGCCGATTTAGAGGCATATTGATTAAGGTTCATTAGTGTTAGCTTATGAAAGGCCCAATCAATATTGATACCATCT
This sequence comes from Psychrobacter sanguinis, assembly GCF_020736705.1. Classification (NCBI taxonomy): domain Bacteria; kingdom Pseudomonadati; phylum Pseudomonadota; class Gammaproteobacteria; order Moraxellales; family Moraxellaceae; genus Psychrobacter; species Psychrobacter sanguinis. The sequence goes on along the minus strand of NZ_CP085991.1, from coordinate 31,293 downwards.
TTAGCAGTGACGACTACAGCATGTTCTGTAGCATAAAACTCACCACTCATGCGATGAACGTTACCGCATAGAGCACCTTGACGACCAATAAGTAGATATGAACCATCATGGCTTTTTTCATCTACAAAACCACGAATACCGTTTCCTCCGAAACATGGATAAATATGGCTTGTACTTTTATTTGCCGAAATTTTACTTGCAGAAACATGCTGTCCTGCTTTCATAATGAAAATATCTTTCAGAGTCTTGATTTCGGTCTCATCATCATTAAACGACGTTAACAGCTGCTCACGATAGTACGCATACTGCTGCTGACGCGCTGTAAGTTCTGCTGTAAGTTCTGCTGTAAGTTCTGTAAACGTATCTAAAATTCGGACGATTTCTGTTTGGATGTGAATAGGTGGAATCGGGATAGATATATGAAGAACATCATACATACTGGGATGTTTAATACCAGATCCTCTGTAGAATGAGGATATTAAATCAATTTGACTTAATAGATAATAATAAAGAAATTTATTATTAAGCAAGTCTGTGTCAGCTGATGTAGCAATACGGTTATCAGTGGTTAAAAACTTACCCTTATAATACTGAACTACCGGATTGCCACCCCAAGGAATTGCTATCACTTCACCTTCACTTACCTTTTCACCCGCAAGCTCTTCACTTGTCCAAAGATTTGATAAATTTGTAGTTAAAAGCTTAACGTTACCGTTTTCTATAGCCAATGACTTCAAATCTTTTGCAAGAAAATAATGGTATTTTCTCTGTACACGACAAAAACAAAAAAGCTGACTAAGGACAAGGCATAATAGTAATTTTTCTTACGAACCACACTATGCCAAACCTTAATCAGCTCATAAATATATTATCGCAAAACCTAACCATGAACAAGGCAAGATTGACGTGTTTAGGCTTAATTACTCTAGCGATAATACAAGTACAAAGTAGTAACCTCAAACAAATAGCAAGAGGATTTGTCAAAGGTAGGACAAACAGTAATTACAGACGGCTACAACGCTTCTTTGCACAAGTTGACATAGACCAAGACCAGTTAGCCAAATTCATCTATCAACTCTTTGACTTAGACGAAGTCATCATCAGCATAGACAGAACCAACTGGAAATGGGGTAAAAAGAACATTAACATCTTTTTGCTCAGCGTTGTTCATCAAGGAATCGCTATTCCCTTATACTGGACACTACTTGATAAAAAAGGTAACAGCAATAGTAATGAGAGATGTGAGCTCATACAAACGTTCATCAACACCTTTGGCGCAGACAAAATACAGTATGTATTAGCCGATAGAGAGTTTGTTGGCAAAGAGTGGTTTCAATGGCTAAATAAAGAGCAAATAAAGTTTTGCATTCGCATCAAACACAACACCCTAGTAGCCAATCATCAGGGTAAATTGGTACAAATAAAGACATTGTTACGTCATCTATCCCCTCATGAAACGTTTATGTTAGCCAGAGCTGTTCCCGTATATGGCGTTAAAGTTCGTCTATTTGCAAAGCGTGATACTGACAACGATTATGTCATCATAGCGACCAACAATTTAGATCATACGGATGCTATGGCTCTTTATAGCAGACGCTGGGAGATTGAAACCTTGTTTTCTTGTTTTAAAGGACGAGGGTTTAATCTTGAAGATACGCATCTTACACAGTTGGATCGGGTAAGTAAGTTAGTGGCGGTTTGTGCGCTAGCATTTTGTTGGTCATATCGCATTGGGATTAAAACTGTACAGCAGCACCCTAAAAGACGAAAGCTTAAGAAACATGGTCGACCTCAGCAAAGTTTGTTTGCTATTGGTTTGGATGTTTTGATTGATGGTTTGCGTGAGTATTTCTTTGCTGGCAATCGGCGTGTGTTTGAGGTTCTAATAAGTTATTTGTCTCCTAGTCCACGACCTTTGAGACTTTGAGCATTTTTGTCGTGTACAGAGACATCAGCATCTACATAGGTATACACAGCTTCTGCATAGGTACCATCTTGAAAAAAGGCAGTGGTGTCTTGGCCTGAGCGGTCAAGGCCGGCGGCGTGAGATAAACTAGCTAAGGGTAAGGTTAAAAGAGCAAGCGTAAGCTTAGAGATAGGGAACTTTTGTGACATTTGGAATCCTCCATGAAAAATTAATACCCAAATTTCTACTCTCATAGACAACTATGACGAGTTTGAATATTTGGCCATCCTGTGCCAGGAATACGGTATATTCTAAAATCTATGTCGTTATATTACAAGTGTGTAATACAGCGTATATACTTGTATTAATAATAGTTAATATTTCATACTATAGTCATAGCCCCATAAATAAGATACACTGATAAGATGGCATATTCAAAAGACTACAGACAAATGATATTAGACAAGCTTGACGAAGGTTACAGCTATCGAGAGCTTGCCGAAGAATATCAAATCAGTACAACGACAATTCAGCGTTGGAAAAAGAACATTGAGCGTAAAGTTTACGTCTATACTGTTTACAAGGTGGATAGCGATCGGCTTAAAGCAGATGTTGAGCTTTACCCAGATGCTTATCAAATAGAACGAGCAAGACGTCTTAACTGTAGCCAAAGAAGCATCAGTCGTGCACTGAAGCGACTTGGTATTATTCAAAAAAAAGACACTGCATCATCCTAAATCAGATGAAGAAAAACGTCAGTTATTCGCTGAGCAGTTAGCCCAGCATGAAAAAGACAACTGTCCTGTCGTTTACTTAGATGAAAGTGGCTTCAAGGCACATGATTACAGACCTTACGGCTATGCCAAAAAAGGTGAGAAGTGCTTTGGCGAGCATAACTGGCAACTAAAAAACCAAACCAATGCTATAGGTGCTATTTACAATAATCAGTTATTCGCAGTAGGTCTTTACGACTGTAGTGTTAATAGTGATGTATTCCATAGCTGGGCTCAGCAACTGTTATTACCACAACTTCCCCTTAATAGTGTGATCGTTATGGATAATGCAACTTTCCATAAGGGCCTTGATATTCAAAAAACCATTGAAGATTCAGGACACACTATTCTATGGTTACCGCCTTATAGTCCTGACTTAAACCCTATTGAGCAAACTTGGGCTTGGGTTAAGAAAAAGCGTCAAGATTGGGGAATAGATTGTATCGATACGTTATTCTTCTATTTTCTTTGGCTGTGTGACTGTTTTTAAGGGCTATGACTATAAAGCAACCACTCTTTTGGCGATTTCTCACAATACAAAAAAAGCAGCCATAAGGCTGCTTTTTTATAATTCGAAAAAAATCAAGTCTTTACTTATCTTGATAAGATAGCTTAACACCCAGTGCAAAACCGTCGTTATCTTCGAAGTTACCTACGATGTTATCGTTAGGGATTTTACCTTTGGCATCACCGAACATTAAGTATTTACCACCCGCTGAGACTGCCCAGTTTTTATTAAAGTCGTACTTAGCACCTAGACCCACACTATAGTAACCTTCAATTGGACCTAGTGAAGTAACTGGGTTGCCCGCACCACTGTCCCAACCTACTGTTCCAGATACAGCTAGGTTATCAGCCACACGCTTAGCCAGACCTAGCTCAACCTGCCATTGGTCATCAGCATAATCAACTAAGTTTAGACCTTCAGGATAAACACGCTTAGTAGATTGGTTGTAAACTGGTGGGGTAATCGCAAAGTCACTCCATGGCACCCAGCGTACTTTAGCGGTTGCTAACGTGGTTGGGTTAATACCCGTTTGGAAGTCAAAGTTTACTGATTCTGGTGTAGTCACTTTCATTTTACTAACAGCACTTGATTCCTGACGAAGACGCTCTAGTAGAGGCATTGTTTCAGCAGCGTCTACGTTATGATCAATTTCAGAGCGGTAAGTTAATGCAGCCTTCAGGGCGATTTCAGGCTTACTGTATTGCAAACCTGCAACCCAACCATAATCGGTATCTGGATTAACATTTAAGTTATAGCCTGTCGCAGCTTCATAGCCCATACCACGCAGTTTAACATCAGCTTTTAAGCGCTGAGCGACTGGACCACCATAAACTTGAAACTCTTTGTTTTGACCAAACTTCATACCCACTAGACCAGTTAGGCTTTCGGTACGAACTTCAACTTTAGTCGCTTCACCTACAGTATTTGCTTCAACTTCAGCAGCCCCTAAAACCGCACCTACCTGTGTTAAAGCGTCAGTTAACTCTTTAGGAGGCTTACGACCTGCAGCGATTTCAGCTTTAACAGCTCCTTCAAGTTCACTATATTTCTGTTGCGCCTGAAGAGCATTCTCAAATTTACCACCAGAAATATGATTTACTGATGCATTCACATCACCTTGAGCAACAAAGATGTTGTTACCAGAGTAATCAGCAGCGGCACCCCAAGGCTCATCATATAACACACCAATACTGAAAGTATCGTCGATGTCTGTTTTTACACCATAGCGGAAGAAGTCATAGTCTTCAGCGATATCCTTGATCTTATTACCACGTACATCTTTACCAGTTACATCGGCATCAATATAGGTGTATACGGTTTCAGCATAGGTACCGTCTTGTAAAAAGGCAGAGATATCTTGGCCAGAACGGTCAAGACCAGCAGCAGAAGCAACGCTTGCAACAGATAAAGCAGCAACGGCAGTAACAAGAGGTTTGATAATAAAAGTAGAGCGCATTAACTTCTCCAAAATTCCATTTATAGGATGGGCACTAAGGTTTTATGATTAGGCTTTTCACGAAATGTGAAATCATAAAACAGAGGGATAGACACTAATTATTGTTGGGTTACATTTCAACCACTAAATAATTGATTACCAGCAATACTACTTAAAGAAGAAATAAATTGCAACACTTTGATATATTTATAACTCTGCACACGACAAAAAAAACAAAAAAGTCTATTAAAGCAAAGGCATAATAGTAATTTTTAAGACGAATCAGACCATGCCAAACTTTAACAGACTTAGTGAAACTTTAACCCAAAACCTGAGCATGAACAAGGCAAGAATCAATTGTTTGAGCCTAATGATAATAGCCCTGATTACTGCTCAAAGCAGTAATCTTAAAAAAAATAGCAAGACACCTTCCTAAGGGTGGCAAGACCGACAGCCACTATCGCAGACTACAGCGATTTTTTGCCGAAGCGAGGATAGACTACGATCAACTGGCTTTAATGATATATCGACTATTTGGACTAGGCAAAGTCACCTTAACCATTGACCGCACCAACTGGAAATGGGGTAAAAGTAACCTCAACATCTTTATGCTAGGGGTGGTATATAAAGGGATAGCCATCCCCTTATACTGGCAAATGCTAGATAAGCGAGGTAATACAAACCATCTTGAACGCTGTGAACTTATTGAGCGGTTTATCAAACAATTTGGCAAAGATAACCTTGAGATGATAGTAGCAGACAGAGAGTTTGTTGGCGAAAAATGGTTTAACTGGCTCACCAATAATCACATACCCTTTGCCATACGGATTAAGAAGAACAGTAAAGTTAAGAATCATCATGGCAAGCTGGTACAGATTAAAGAGTTATTTCGCCATGTTAGCCATCAAGAAACATATCGACATGGGCGAATACTGACTGTCGATGGTTGTTTGGTTCGAGTATTTGCCAAGCGTGATAAAGACTACGGTTTAGTGATTGTCGCAACCAATCAACTAGAAACAGTGGATGCGATGACAAGCTATGCTAAGCGTTGGGAAATTGAGACTTTATTTGCTTGTCTAAAGGGCCGTGGCTTTAATCTTGAAGATACCCACTTAACCCATCTTGATCGGGTCAGTAAATTAGTTGCAGTGAACGCCTTAGCATTTTGTTGGGCTTATCATGTCGGTATTTATAAAGACAAAGATAAGCCGTTAAAACGCAAGTTGAAGGCAAACGCTCGACCTCAAGCCAGTTTGTTTGCGCTTGGCCTGGATGTGTTGATTGAAGGCCTTCGCTTGGTGTTTTTTAACAATGATAAGACTGTCTTTCGACAGTTAGTTAGCTTTTTACCCCCTAAACCTATGAAAATAGGGTGGGGATGATTTTTTTGTCGTGTGCAGAGTGGTATTTTATAACCCTAGGTTGCTTATCTCTTTCAACAGCATTAAATTTTTTATCCCAGATAGTAACCTGCCAAAGCTCCTTCCACTCAACCTCAACCCCATCAAGTAGCTTCTCTATGTAACCTAAGTGACTCATGCCTCAATCTCCGCAACGATTTTATCGATATCAGCACGCAGCTTATCAATCTTAGCGACGGTCTTTTTAAGCTCAGTATTTAGAGTCTTAATATCAATAACCTCACGCGTATCTTCTGCCTCTACGTACGCACTTACCGATAAGTTATAGTCATTTTTAGCAATGGCGCTGTTATCGACACTGGCAGACAAATAATCCGTATCTTCTTTAGTATCAAACAACGTCATGATCTGCTCGATATGCGCATCAGTCAGTATGTTAGTATTCGTCTCTGACTTAAACAGCTTACTGGCATCAATAAACTGCGTCTTACTCTCTGTTTTGTGCTTGGATAGCACTAAGATATTAACGGAGATGCTGGTTCCAAAGAATAAGTTGGGTGCTAAGGAGATCACCGTCTCGACATAGTTATTATCTACCAAATACTGACGGATCTTTTGTTCAGCACCGCCGCGATAGAATATCCCAGGGAAGCAGACAATAGCGGCGCGGCCCTTACTCGATAAATAGTTCAATGCATGCAGCACAAAAGCAAAGTCCGCCTTTGATTTAGGGGCCAATACACCCGCTGGCGCAAAACGCTCATCATTAATTAAGGTCGGATCATCACTACCAATCCACTTCACTGAATACGGCGGGTTAGAGACAATCGCATCAAAGGGCCTATCCTCCCCAAAATGCGGTTCTAGCAACGTATTACCAAGCTTGATATTAAACTTGTCGTAGTTCACGTTATGTAAAAACATATTCATACGTGCAAGGTTATAGGTAGTGTGGTTAATCTCTTGACCAAAAAACCCCTCTTCAATGATGTGATTATCAAAGTGCTTTTTAGCTTGTAGTAACAAAGAGCCCGAACCTGCAGCTGGATCGTAGATTTTGTTAACTGTCTCTTGTTTGTGCATCGCAATTTGAGCAATCAGTTTAGACACGCTTTGAGGGGTGAAGAACTCACCGCCTGATTTACCCGCATTGGCCGCATAGTTTGAGATCAGATACTCATAAGCATCGCCAAATAAATCAATCTCACTGTCCTCAAACTGATGCAGCTTAAGGCCAGCTACCCCTTTAAGTACCGCAGCTAGACGAGTGTTTTTATCCGCTACTGTATTACCTAATCGGTTACTGGTGGTATCAAAATCAGCAAACAAACCCTTAATATCAGGCTCAGACGGGTAGCCATTGGCCGAGCTTTCAATCTCTTTAAAGATAGCAGCCAAATCCGTATTTAAGTTCTCATTTCTATGCGCATTGGCCGCTACGTTAGCAAACAGCTGACTGGGGTATATAAAATAGCCCTTGGTCTTAATCGCATCGTCTTTAATATCAGCAGTAATCACCTCATCCAAAAGAGCGGCATAATTAACGCTCTCATCCCCCGCCTCAATATAACTAGAGAAGTTCTCACTGATAAAGCGGTAGAACAAAGTCCCCAACACATACTGTTTAAAATCCCACCCATCGACTGAGCCACGAACCTCGTTTGCAATTTGCCAAATTTGTCGATGCAGTTCCGCACGTTGTTGGGTACTTGTCATGATAAAAAATCCTGTAAAAAAATAAGAGACTAAACTAGCGCACATTGTGCCTAACTAAAAATACATTATCCACGATAACCATCATCATGGGGAGGAAATGCATCAACCTGCGGATCTGAGAGCAACTCACGGATGTCATCATCCGTATATTCCGTATCATCAGGTTGTTTATGTTGTCCATGCTCCTGCTCAGTTGGCTGATCATCAGCTTTAGACACCTCTTCATCTAGGCCAATATCACCCCCCAAGCTTTTCACCATACTTGCAAACAACTCTTTGTCCGATTTTCTGGTTAAAAATTGTGGGAAGTTTTTCGCAAAGTAATTTTGAATAAATTTTTCATCCTCACTCTCTCCTGCTAACACCTGTCCTAAAAAAGCGCCCATCAATATTTTTTGTTTATTTAAGCGCTTATCAAGCTTTACTTGCTGCAGCTTAGCTTTACGCTTTAACTCCTCTAAGCGTTGACGCTCTTTTAACTCATTGGCTTCTTGATTATCAAAAATAGATCCTGACATAATCACAACTCCTTTTATTAATGTTAACCTAGCATAGCAAGGCGCTAGGCATCATTCAATAATCCATGCTACTCTTTAAGGTAGAATAATCATAAACCTGATACATTTTATTTTAATGGGTGATTGTTGCGTCCCCCTGACTAAGGGCGAAGTAACGACTCAGTTTTTAATATATCCACTATGTTACTACATTAAAAACTGAATCGCCCTTCGTTGGGGACACCCCAAACCCCGCACACCACGAAAAGATGTGGTGTGCAAAAACCTTTAACCTAAGGCAATCTATTATGACTATGGTGCATATTGCGACTAAAGCAATTTCTCGAAAAGCAGGACAGTCCGCTGTGGCCTGTGCCGCATATCGCGCTGGTGATGTTTTAGAGGATGCTAAGTATGGCAAGGTTCATGATTACTCTAAAAAGGATGGGGTAATGAGCAGTGATATCGTGATGCCTGCTTCGTTAAGAAAAGGGTATGTCAAGATTGATCGCGAGATACTTTGGAATACTGCCGAAGCATTTGAGGCGCGCTCTGATAGCCGTGTGGCGCGTGAGTGGTTGATTAATTTGCCTTACGAGCTACCTGAAGATGAGCGTCATGCGCTTGCTTTAGAGTTTGCACAGAAGCTGTGTGATGACATGAATGTGATTGCCGATGTGTGTCTGCATCGCCCTGTGATGAAGCTGCCCTTTGATCCTAATGCTAAGCCCAGCTCTAAGCGGCTGCGTGAAGGGGAGCAAAACCCTGACCCGCGTAATTTTCATGCCCATATTATGGTGACGACGCGCGCGCCAGTGATTGGGCCTGAAGGTAAGTTGGCATTTGACCCTAAATTTAAAATCCCTTTTGAGTGGTCTAATAAAAAGCGTAAACAAAATGACCTCCCCTCCTCAAGGGAGGAGATTAAGCGTATTCGTAAGCTTTGGGTGGACACTGCCAATCAAAGACTTAAACAGCATAACTTACCGCTTATGGATGAGCGTAGTTATAAGGACCAAGGACTTGATCAGCAGCCCACCATTAAGATGGGGGTTGAGGCGACTGCGATGGAGCGACGAGGTATTGCTACCGAAAAGGGAGAAACTAACCGTAAGATTCAAGCACGCAATCACGCTGTGTTAGAGCAAAGGAGAGAATATGAGCGACGAATTCAACAATATCGAGATGGACTTGCTTGGGCAACTGGTCAAAATGAGAGATTATCTGGACTCATTGCAGACACAGAACGACGAGCTGATAGCACAAAACGATGCATTGAAGACGCAAAATCAGGCACTGCTTGGGCAACTAAGCGATGCGAAAACTTACCAAAATGGATTAATGACGCAGACAAAGCAAACCATAAAGCACAACAAGGAATTGATGTCTCAAAACGCTGGGTTACGGCAAACTCAAAACGAGCTGCAGACAGCGAATCAATCGCTCAGAGCATCCATCAAGACGCTACAAAGCGAGCAAGACCTGCCCCAACCCCGTTCGATGACAAAGCACGACGAGCAAGAGCTGCTCGACTTGATCAGCAGCAAAGACGAATTGATAGAGAAACTAGAAGAGCAACTTATGAAGATCAGACAAGATCTGAACGTGCTGAACAGCTTAAGCTAAGACTTGCTCATAAATTACTCACGGCCACCCAACCCGATAATTGTTTGAGACCTGGCTGGAATGATGATCCTAATGATTACCCTGATAAATATGACTATAGACAAATTGAGGTGATTAAAGACTTTGTGACATCACTTAATCTTCAAAGTAAGAATTTTAGAGACAATTTGACAGCGGTTAAAAACAAGATTGATGAGCGTTTTATTGCCAACAACAAGGACCTTATCCACCTGGTTAATCATCCTAAGCAGGAGCGTGAGCAGTATAACGAGCTGCTAACTGCATGGTTTGAATTTAAAGAAGATATTGACCAAAAAAGAGCTGATTTCAATCAAAGCATTATTCCTAAGTTAGGAGGTAGCGCCGGAGAGGTGGGTAGGATGACCCGAGATATCATTTCATCATTTGACTACATTCGAGGGTTAGATCAGTTTATTTCTGATGACAAACAAACCATAGAGGCTAGAGAATTAGCTAAATCTCATAGATCAGATACGCTAAATAGAACCTGCCTTCAATTCAAGTATGCCTACTCTGATGTGGCCAAACTGCCTAGTGGTCAGCGAGAGAGTCATATAAACGCTCTAAATTCGACCGTAGAGGTGTTTAAAAATATTTATGGTAGTCAGTTACTAGATGAGCAAAACAAAGCCATAGAAGACGGTTTACGTGCGTTTAATAACGATTTACAACGATCTCATAGGCCTTCAAGAGGGTTTAGTCGATAAAACACCTTTGACTAAGAGAAATATGAGTGAATTTTAGATCCAGATAATCATCATAATCGTTGGTTATTTCAGGGTTTTTTCTTGTTGTTTTTTTATTTTAAAACAAAAAATTTCCTTTCTTTATTTTTAAATACTTTTTAAATACTTTTGTCCTTTTTAGGAAAATTGCTATAGCCCTTTATTACCAATGCTTTTCATAGAAAATAAAAAATCATACTAGGAAGTTTAGGGGGTCATACTAGGAAGTTTAGGGGGTCATACTAGGAAGTTTAGGGGGTCATACTAGGAAGTTTAGGGGGTATTATGGGAATCTAATTTGAATTTTTCCTATAATACCCTGTATTATTCCATGTATGTATATCTTTAATAATGGGAAAGCAAACTATGAGCAATCAATTTCTAGAAGGATTTAGAGAAAAGCTAGAAGCTTTAGAAGATACTGATCCCTTACAAAAAGCGAACTTTGACTTGCTTCAACTTGTTAGTGAAGCAATGATTGGTAAGGTATCGGGGCAAGAGTACGAACTCAGAATGTTGGAGGTTAAGACAAGGATAGCTATTCTCGAGCGTCAAGAAGCTAAGGATCAGCAGGTTTTACCTTCCTCATTTATTAGTGAAGAAAACCCCATTAAACCAAGTGAAAAAAAAGCTTTTCCAGTTTACGGTGAGAAATGGCATGTCATACAAAACCGCTTATTAAACGCTATCAGTGATTTGGATTTAAATGAAAGACGTTTGATTATGTTTTTGTCGCCCTTGGTGCGTAAAGTAGTCGATATTGACCCAGATCAACGCACATTTGTAGTTAGGGTTAAAGACTTCTTGGCGGAATATGGAATTAAGAGCGGTAAGTACTATGATGAGCTGGCAAATATTTGTGGCTCATTAACTAATAAAAGCTATGAGTTTTGGGACTTCTACCAGAACCAGTCAATTAAATCACGAATACAAGTTAGTTGGTTCACCAAAGCGGTATATCAAAATAAACAGGGGGAGATCCATATTGACTTACATAATGACGTTGTAGAAATGCTAACTGTGTTTGATAAAGAAAATCCGTTTACTAAGTATGAGAGGAAAATGATTGTTAACTTAGGAAGCTATGGCGTTATTTTGTTTGAACTTATTCTCAGTTGTATGCACCAGCAATACAAACAGAAAGCTTATACCGTTGAATATTTGCGTGCAAAATTTAATTGTGTTGATAGATATCCAATTTTAACGGATTTTAAGAGATATGTTTTAGATAAAGCTATCGACGATATTGAAACTAACACCCCTTACCGCATCAGCTATACCCAAAATAAAAAGGGTCGCGTTATCCATGAAATTGTATTTAGTTTTCAAGATACAAGGGAAAAATCGTTAAATGGAAAAGGTAAAAACAAGGGCTTAGAGCGCGACCCTAATACGGCTGATATGTTTACCAATTATACTGATAAGCAACTGGCTAGAGCAGTGCATAGTAAGAAATTTATGGCAGACTATAATGGCTTGGTAGCATCTCAGAGCCCTGTTAATCAATCAAGTAGCGCTTGGATCAGCCATATGGTTGAATGGGTTAAAAAAGACCCTGAAAACTTTACCAAACGTCCTATGCAAGAGTATTTGGATGATGAACAAGCGCCTAGATTCTGAATTCACTTCATCCTGGCGTAAGCGGCTTAAAGCCCCTGATTCAAAAAGAATCAGGGGCTTTTCTATTAACCGAGCCTTAAAACACTATCAAGGGAAGTCATTTAACGTAAGGTTATTTATGCGAAGTTGGCATCAATTCGACTTGTTGTTTAATTCTTCCAGACAGTAATTTTTAAAGTCACTGGATATGGTTTTAATCTTTTTTCTTCCACGCTCAGCTCACACACATTCCGCCATTTTGTTATCTCTAGAATCTTAAGGTACTCCCCAATGTCTAGACCAAATTATCATAAAATTAAGATAGAGTTGGGTTGATAAAACGATTTATTATCCGAACTATTGTTAGCCAGATAAACCTGTGCAGGAGTATGGTAATCGAGCGACTGATGTAAACGCTCATGATTGTAAAACTCGAAATACTCTTTCAAACCTGCTCTTGCCTGACTGACTGTCTCAAACTGTCGCAAATACACGCATTCATACTTCACTGACCGCCAAAGCCTTTCCACAAAGATATTATCCAGTGCCCTACCGCGACCATCCATACTGATAGCAATACCCTGCTCAATGAGCGGTCTGGTAAATCTTGGGCTGGTAAACTGAGAGCCTTGATCTGTATTAAAAATCTCACAGCGTAACCCATTGTGCAATAAGCTGCTCACCGTATCCACGCAGAAATCCGCCTCAAGCGTGGTAGATAGCGACCAGTCTAGAACATAACGACTGTACCAATCTATCACCGCCATCAAATATACGAAGCCCTTGGCTAGGCGAATATAGGTGATATCAGTACTCCACACTTGATTACAACGGCTAATCGGTACATGCCTAAGCAAGTACGGGTAAACTTGATGCTCAGAGTTAGGCTTACTCGTGTTAGGATGCTGATAAATAGCGTCTAGCCCCATTTGCCGTAGTAAGCGCCTAACTCGCTTTTCTCCCACTTGATAGCCTAGTTGCCTCAAATACGCTGTCATGCGTTTAACCCCATAAAATGGGGTCTTGGTGTACTGCTGGTCAAGCAGGTTCATCAGGGTAATATCAAGCTCGCTGATGGGCTTTGGCTGATAGTACAGACTTGAGCGGTTGATACTGAGTAATTCACATTGCTTACGAACACTAAAATCCTTGTTGTCAGGTTCTAGCAGTTGTTTACGAGTGCTCAGGGTAGCTGTAAGGACTTTTTTTTAAGCCAGTCTCTTTCGCTTATAACTTGCCCTAGCTGCCTATGTAGTTCATCGATAATAGCTTGCTGGGCTTGTTCGTTGGCTTGCTGTTTGGTATTGAATGCAGTAGGGATAACTGCCAAAGCCTGCTTTTTCCAGTTGCTGATTTGGGTTGCATGAACCCCATATTCTGTGGTTAACTCGTTGAGGGTCTTGTGTTCTTTGATGGCTTCAACGGCGACTTTGCTTTTAAATTCAGCATTGTGACGCTTACGTACTTTTGTCATTAGATAGACCTCTTTTTCTAAAGGTTATTCTATCTTATTTGCTACAATTTTTTGGTCTAGTTTTCCGGGAGTATTATACACAATAGCACATATCATAATCATTTCTATTCTCACCTCTATATTTAGTTAAGAAAAACTGTGCAATTAATCCTATTTTTGCCATTTTATTTAAATCAAAGTCAGATCACATATTTACCACTCCCACTTCCCATTTAGCGCTAACGTTCAATATTGGATATCAAGATCCCAGTTTATTAAGCCTCATTATTTACAATACCCTACAGTGATAATTGGAGGCATGAATGAAAACTAAAAATAAAATCAATGTGCTAGAACTTATTTCGCCAGAAATGAAGCAAGTTATGCAATTTTATGCAGATAATCCTCAACCTACGCCAGAAAATGATGGTTATCCATCAATGCGTCTTGCTTATAATCAAGATAGGCGTTATTGGAATGCGGATGCGCCAGAGATGTTTAGCATACAAGATATTTCAGTAAGTACTTCTTATGGAAATGTATTAACGCGTCTTTATAAACCCAAACAAAAAACACCCGCAACACTCTATTATCTGCATGGCGGTGGTTTTATTTTAGGGAACTTAGATACTCACGATCGCATTATGCGACTACTTGCCTGCTATACCGGTTGTGCAGTTATTGGTATTGACTATTCATTATCTCCCGAAGCTCGCTATCCCCAAGCCATCGATGAATCAGCGCAGGTTTGTCAGTATTATCATCAAAATGCAAAATACTATGATATTAATACGCAACATATCGGTTTTGCGGGTGATTCTGCGGGTGCAATGCTGTCTCTTGCTACCGTATTGTGGCTACGCGACAAACAAATTCACTGCGGCAATATCAGTGCAGTTTTGCTTTGGTATGGATTATATGGATTACGCGATTCCACCAGCCGTCGCCTTTATGGAGGGGAATGGGATGGATTGCGCCAGCAAGATCTAGAAGAATATGATAATGCATATCTAACCGCACTTGGCAGTCGCGATGCTCCTTATTATTGCTTATTTAATAATGATTTAACGCAAGATATTCCGCCTTGCTTTATCGCCAGCGCACAATATGACCCACTTATTGATGATAGTGTGACGCTATTTAAAACCTTAGAAGCCCATCAATTAGCTTGTGAATATAAAATGTATCCAGGCACATTACATGCTTTTTTACACTACTCACGCATGATGAAAGTGGCTGATGACGCCATTCGAGATGGTGCTCACTACTTTGTCAAACAACTCACTTTGTAAAATGTCAGCCTATTAAAACTCAAGATTTCGAATAAAACGATAATCCGCGGACGCCTCTTTAAGTCGATACAGACTTGCGGGGCGTCCTCTTTCTGCACGCTTTTCTCCAGTATCAATTAATAAATCGGCTTGTTCGATGCGTCGCCTAAATGATTTTTTCTGGATCTCTTTACCAATCAGAATTTCATGAACATGTTGCAATTCTGGCAAGGTAAATACTTCTGGTAATGCAAATCCGGGAACAATCGAATAAAGTGATTTTTGCTTTAATCGCTCTCTCGCTTGGACAATTAATTTATGGTGATCAAACGCTAAGCTTTGTTGTGCAATCTCATCAATAGGACACCACATCACCGAATCTACGGTATCTATATGCGCTTCACAGGCTTGATGTGCAATTAACGCGGTATAACAAACCGTCACCGACCAACCTCTTACATCACGCTGGCTATTTCCCACTGAACAGAGTTGCTCTATATAAGGGGGGATCACGCCCGTTTTCTCTTTTAATTTTCTTAGCACCGTATCTTCAAGGCATTTGTCTTGCACTTCATCGATAAATCCACCTGGTAAGCCCCATTTTCCTTTTTCAGGATGCTCCCCTCTTTTCACCAACAACACTTTTAACTGCTCTTCATGATAAGTAAACAGTACGGCATCAATGGTGATCAGTGGAGATAGGAAATCACGACGGTTATAACTGGCTAAAAAATCTTGTTCATTCATGGCGTAAGCTTTATTAAAAAACGATGAAACTATTTTAAGCCTAAACAGCAAAAAATCAAATTTTGTCATAAAGACACTAAATCAGTTGACAAAGATAGTGTCGATAGGACACAATTCAGTTAATGTCACAAGGACACTAACTGGAGAGACACTATGTTTAATTTAAATTACTCTAAAGCTGATTCATCAACATTCATTATCAAATCCGTCAATGGTCGCGTTCGCCAACAAGGTAAAGGCTTGAGTTTTTGGTATAACTCCGCCACAACCTCCATTGCGGCATTGCCTTTAAACGCTCAAGAAGCACCTTTTATTTTTAATTTCCAAACCTCGGACTTTCAGGGTTTACGTATTCAAGGGCAAATCTCATTTCAGGTTAAAGCGCCCGAAAAAGCCGCAGAAGTACTCAACTTTAACTTGAGCAAAAACGGCAAATCGTATGCTTCTGAAGATCCGCTCAAACTCAGTGATCGTGTTGTACGTATTGCACAAACCTTAATTCAAGCAAAGATCCAAAGTACACCACTTAGAGAAGCGTTATTACTTAGCCAATCATTAGTGACTTTAGTGATGGAACAATTAATTGAACATCCATCATTAGAGGCATTAGGTATTGCGATTTTAGATGTCTCTATAGCGGCAATCACACCATCACCAGAAACCTTAAAAGCACTAGAAGCTGAAGCGAGAGAATCCTTACTGAAAGAAGCCGACGATGCCATTTATGCTCGTCGTAAATTCTCAGTAGAACAAGAGCGCACCATTAAAGAGGCTGAATTAGAAACCGATTTATCTGTTCAACGTAAACGCCAAGAGATTGAAGAAGCACGTTTAGAAAACGAACGTACATTACTACGCGAACAAGCTGAGATTGAAAAAGAACGCCTTGAAGCCAAAGTTAATGCGGAAGCAAAA
This sequence comes from Psychrobacter sanguinis, assembly GCF_020736705.1. NCBI lineage: Bacteria > Pseudomonadati > Pseudomonadota > Gammaproteobacteria > Moraxellales > Moraxellaceae > Psychrobacter > Psychrobacter sanguinis. Next base: position 14,737 of record NZ_CP085991.1, on the reverse strand, counting down.
CGCAAAGAACTAGTCGCATTAAGTGCTGAAAATCAGCGAACACAATCAGAAGCGGATGCTTATGCTATTGAAGCTACCATGCGTGCTTATCGTGAATTACCAGTTGAGAACCTAAAAGCAATGGCATTAGCAAAAATGGACTCACAACAATTAATGGCAATGGCATTTGAAACCTTAGCACTGAATTCAGGAAAAATCGGCGAGTTGAATATCACACCTGATTTATTTAGCCAATTTATGAAAAAAGGCAGTAAATAATGCAACGTAACGAAGATTTTCGCTTTGTGCTGGTGATGAGAAAAAGCCGCTTACAGGAATTAATTGAGCGCTTTAATACCTGGTCACAAGCCAAATTCTATTTAGAACACAACAATGTTGAGGTAAAGGATTATCTCAATGAACACAATTTATATCAAAAGCAACTCACAGAAGCTGAGTTGATTTTAAAATCATTAGGACGATTTCAACTTTTAGAAAGAGGCTTATTACCCAGCTATCAATTCTCACCTCACGATATTGTGGTGGTGATTGGTCAAGATGGGCTTGTTGCCAATACGCTGAAATACCTTAATGGACAGCCTATCATTGCCATAAATCCTGATCCATCAAGGTGGGATGGTAAATTATTACCCTTTGAAATAGGGCAATTAAAAGAGACAGTTATTAACACCATTAATAAAAAAATGCCATTTAAAACGGTCACTTTTGCACAAGCAACAACCAATGATGGTCAATCCTTATTAGCGGTTAATGACTTATTTATTGGCCCTAAAAGCCACACTTCCGCACAGTATATTTTGCAATGGAATGGCGCTGAAGAAGTGCAATCTTCATCAGGCATTATTGTATCAACAGGATTGGGATCAACGGGGTGGTTTCAATCTATTCTTGCTGGTGCGATGGCAATTACAGGAGAAGCTTCGCACCCTCTATTACAAGGCTTTAGCTGGAGTGATCGAAAGCTACAATTTAGTGTAAGAGAGCCATTTCCAAGTAGAACAACAGGTGTTGCACTGACTTTTGGCACTATTGAGCCTGACTCACCACTGCAATTAGGATCTTTGATGCCAGAGAATGGCGTAATTTTCTCTGATGGCATCGAAGATGACTATTTACAATTTAATGCAGGTTGTATTGCTCACATTGGTATCGCTGACATACAAGGGCAACTAATTAGCCAAAAAGGGCGTCAGCGAATTTAGATTTATTTAGCGCTCTTTAATACTGTTTCAAGTCCAGAGATCATCACATCAAGGACAAACAAAAATGCAGCATCACCATTATCACTATCCATAATTGCAACGGCTTGGGTTAATAATGGCGGATAGGCAACAGTATCCGTCTCTACTTTTTCACGCTCTTTTTGGCTTTCTTGATGCTCTTGAGTTTCCAGTACGGAGCCTAATGTAAAATGCGCAATAGAGCTTAATGCATACACGGCTTGAGATAGACTAAACCCAGCATCACACAAAAACTGTAGTTGCTGTTCTGATGTCTCAAATTGACTTTCAGAGGGGCGTGTTCCCGCATGAATTTTGCCACCATCACGATACATTAATAAGGCTTGGCGGAAGCTTTTCGCGTTATTTCGCAAAAAGTCCTGCCATGTTTCATTCGGCAATGGCAAAACATGATGATGGTGCTTTTGCAAAATAGTTTCTGCTAATGCATCTAACAAAGCGCGTTTATTTTTTACATGCCAATACAATGTGGGTTGTTCCACACCTATTTTTTGCGCCAGCTTACGCGTTGTTAATCCTTCAATACCAACTTCATTAAGTAAAATCAACGCATTATCAATAACTTGTTCTTTATCTAGCTTTGCCATTACCTACCTCAAAATAAAATAGCCTTGACAATCTATCACTGATAGAGATATTTTACACCCACTCTATCACTGATAGATTTTTAGGATCTCAATGAATAAATCAATTATTATTATACTGCTGATCACCGTATTAGATGCCATTGGTATCGGGCTTATCATGCCAGTACTCCCTACTCTATTAAATGAATTTGTCAGTGAAAATTCACTGGCAACCCATTACGGTGTGCTATTAGCGCTCTATGCTACCATGCAGGTTATTTTTGCTCCTATTCTAGGACGACTGTCTGATAAATACGGCAGAAAACCCATCTTGCTGTTTTCCCTTTTAGGCGCGGCACTCGACTATCTTTTAATGGCATTCTCAACCACACTTTGGATGCTCTATATTGGGCGCATCATTGCGGGGATCACAGGCGCAACAGGTGCCGTATGTGCATCAGCGATGAGTGATGTGACTCCCGCTAAAAATCGAACTCGCTATTTTGGTTTCTTAGGTGGTGCTTTTGGTGTTGGCCTTATTATCGGCCCAATGCTAGGGGGATTATTAGGTGATATCAGTGCTCATATGCCATTTATTTTTGCCGCTATTTCACACTCGATATTATTAATACTCTCTTTGCTCTTTTTCCGAGAAACACAAAAAAGAGAAGCGCTTGTTGCCAATAGGACACCTGAAAACCAAACTGCCTCAAATACAGTCACTGTTTTTTTTAAGAAAAGCCTCTACTTTTGGTTAGCAACCTATTTTATTATCCAGCTTATCGGGCAAATTCCTGCCACCATCTGGGTGCTGTTTACACAATATCGTTTTGATTGGAACACAACTTCTATCGGTATGTCTTTGGCGGTTCTGGGTGTATTACATATTTTCTTTCAGGCGATTGTCGCTGGGAAATTGGCACAAAAATGGGGCGAAAAAACCACCATTATGATCAGTATGTCTATTGATATGATGGGCTGTTTATTATTAGCGTGGATAGGCCACGTTTGGGTCATCTTACCAGCATTAATTTGCTTAGCGGCAGGAGGTATGGGGCAACCCGCATTACAAGGTTATTTATCAAAATCTGTCGATGATAATGCGCAAGGGAAATTACAAGGTACTCTGGTGAGCCTAACCAATATTACCGGGATCATTGGTCCCCTTTTATTTGCCTTTATTTATAGTTATAGCGTCGCTTATTGGGATGGTCTGTTATGGCTGATGGGGGCAATACTTTATGCTATGTTGCTTATTACCGCTTATTTTCACCAAAGAAAAACCACACCTTAAGGTACTCCCCAATGTCTAGACCAAATTATCATAAAATTAAGATAGAGTTGGGTTGATAAAACGATTTATTATCCGAACTATTGTTAGCCAGATAAACCTGTGCAGGAGTATGGTAATCGAGCGACTGATGTAAACGCTCATGATTGTAAAACTCGAAATACTCTTTCAAACCTGCTCTTGCCTGACTGACTGTCTCAAACTGTCGCAAATACACGCATTCATACTTCACTGACCGCCAAAGCCTTTCCACAAAGATATTATCCAGTGCCCTACCGCGACCATCCATACTGATAGCAATACCCTGCTCAATGAGCGGTCTGGTAAATCTTGGGCTGGTAAACTGAGAGCCTTGATCTGTATTAAAAATCTCACAGCGTAACCCATTGTGCAATAAGCTGCTCACCGTATCCACGCAGAAATCCGCCTCAAGCGTGGTAGATAGCGACCAGTCTAGAACATAACGACTGTACCAATCTATCACCGCCATCAAATATACGAAGCCCTTGGCTAGGCGAATATAGGTGATATCAGTACTCCACACTTGATTACAACGGCTAATCGGTACATGCCTAAGCAAGTACGGGTAAACTTGATGCTCAGAGTTAGGCTTACTCGTGTTAGGATGCTGATAAATAGCGTCTAGCCCCATTTGCCGTAGTAAGCGCCTAACTCGCTTTTCTCCCACTTGATAGCCTAGTTGCCTCAAATACGCTGTCATGCGTTTAACCCCATAAAATGGGGTCTTGGTGTACTGCTGGTCAAGCAGGTTCATCAGGGTAATATCAAGCTCGCTGATGGGCTTTGGCTGATAGTACAGACTTGAGCGGTTGATACTGAGTAATTCACATTGCTTACGAACACTAAAATCCTTGTTGTCAGGTTCTAGCAGTTGTTTACGAGTGCTCAGGGTAGCTGTAAGGACTTTTTTTTAAGCCAGTCTCTTTCGCTTATAACTTGCCCTAGCTGCCTATGTAGTTCATCGATAATAGCTTGCTGGGCTTGTTCGTTGGCTTGCTGTTTGGTATTGAATGCAGTAGGGATAACTGCCAAAGCCTGCTTTTTCCAGTTGCTGATTTGGGTTGCATGAACCCCATATTCTGTGGTTAACTCGTTGAGGGTCTTGTGTTCTTTGATGGCTTCAACGGCGACTTTGCTTTTAAATTCAGCATTGTGACGCTTACGTACTTTTGTCATTAGATAGACCTCTTTTTCTAAAGGTTATTCTATCTTATTTGCTACAATTTTTTGGTCTAGTTTTCCGGGAGTATTATATCTATCGATCCGTACTCTTTTTCATCATCTGTTAGATAATCAGGTGTATCCCAAGGGATATCTAGGATAAATAGATTATCAAACGTCAGTTTTGCTATATCATCAATGTATGCAAACTCACCAAATATATCGCTTTCAGAGATTTCTTGGTAATGTTCAAAAAAAATACTGATAGCCGATTTTGCTAATCACGACAGGTGCAAATAACAATCGACGGCTCATTAAGTAATTACTAATTATCTCATTAAAATTCATAGTTCGTTCACCAAGCCGATTTTCCTATTCAATAGCCATTCGTCAGGTGCTATTAGTGTGATAATAAGAAGTATCGAACGTAATAAAAAACCATACGCATTAATATAGTCACTATAATTACCAAGATGCTATTTATAAAAGAGGCTCTCTTCTAATGAAAAGAACATCTGTTCGCTATTATATATTGGACAGTATGATAAACGTTAGTATAGCTGCATTAAGCATATTTGCAGCATTTATCAGTATACTGAGCTATTACATTCTTCCAAATGAAACAATACTTGTAAAATATGTCGTACTTATCGTTTTTGCATTGTTTGTCGTTGCCTATCTTGGCTTTCATATAGCCAATAATATACATAAAGATCTCATAGATTCTTTAAATAGTGCTCCGTTAAGACCTAAGGTTATAAATGCTAGAAAGCCTCCAAAGTATTACGGTGAGGCCATTGCTCTATTTGTAACAGAGCCTACGGAAATTTTATCGAATGACAGCATAGTTTCTATCTATATATTAGCAAATGAATTCGAAGAGTTAATAGCGATTGGCAAGGTTATTAATGTTCAGGATGATAAAAAGGTTCAAGTATTAATCGTATACGACCATGATTTAAGTAAATATAAAGAGGGTATAATGAATAATCATCATGATTTTTTAGAGAAGTTAGTCATAAAGCCTACTGTGCCTAGTTTTATATTCCAAGGAGACTTAAATGTTAGATAGTGCTATGAGTAGACCGTTTCCTGCTTTGGTAGTGCAGAAATTAAACGAACATACCTTAGTAATTAATAGGGGTTCTATTGATGGCATAGAGGTTGGAGATGAGTTTCTAGTTTACTATATAGATCCTGAAGAAATCATAGATCCTGAGACAGGGGAGAATCTTGGTAATTTAGAGATAGTGAGAGGTACAGCAGAAGCTACTCATGTACAATCTAAAATGACCACTATCAAATCAAACCGATTTGAAAACACGTCTGGAAAGATAATTCGTAGAAACCCCAGTCCTTTTAGTGCAATGAGTTCTGCTTTAGGTATGGCAACTGAAATTGTAGAAACGCCGTCAAAAAACCTTGTTCCTTTTGATTCGCCTCAGGTAGGAGACAAGGTCAAAAGATATTAATATTAAAAATCATGTATCATGACGTACTGAACATACCATTTAAAACATGATTGAACATTAGGTATACCATGAACATATCGGTATCAGAAGCATCGAAAAGATGGGGCGTATCAAGAACCACAATCTACAAAAAGATAGATGATGGCGAGCTTTCAAGAAATTCAGACAAGAAAATCGATACTACTGAAATGTTACGGGTGTTTGGAAACCCACCAAGCACTGAACGTACTGAACAAAATGGAAACAATGTTCACTGGACGCCAGTGAACAGTGAGGCTGAACAGGAAAACGTTCAGCTAAAACATCAATTGGAGATGGAAAAACTAAAAAATGTCTACCTGCAGCAGCAGGTGGATCATCACAAGCAGTTGGTTGAAAATTATCAAAAGCAAATTGATCAGCTTAGCAAAAGTTTAGACAAAGCGAATGCTAGTATTCAAGACTTTGCACAAACTAAGTTGCTAGAAATGAAAAGCAGTTTATCAACAGATCCGCAGCCTCAATCTGAACCAAAAATAGAAGATACTCCAGTTGATGGTCCTCAAGATCCAAAATTACCTAAAGAACCAGCGACACCTCAATTAGACGCAAAAAAAGAAGGTAAACGTGGTTGGTTCACTTGGCTGAAATAAATGAGCTGTGGCCAATCAAGTTTTAACTAGTAGAATTTTTCAACTCTTGTGATACATTAGAAATCAATTGCCTTGAGCATTTTACCGTCTGTTGAATATCTGAGTAACTGTGACCTGATTTCAGAAGGCTGGCAATAATTTTACGCTTTTCTATATCCTTTCCCCGTCCTTTGTATTTACCTTGAGCTTTAGCACGTGCAATACCTTGCATTTGACGGTTACGTCTATCCTCATAATCCTTTCTAGCAATGGCCGCTAGCATATCAAGTAGCATGTCATTTATAGCGCGTAGTACACTGTCCATGAACTCAGAGCTATTACCTTGTTGCAATGCCATATATGACGTAGGCAACTCCTTAGACACTACCGAAAGACGTTTGGCTGATAGTTTTCTCTTTAAGGTATCCCAGTCAGCTTGATTTAAACGTGCCAAACGGTCTATCTGTTCAACTAAGATCACATCTCCATCAGAAGCATCATCAATGAGCTGCATGAGTTGTGGACGTTCTAGCGTCGCTCCTGACTCGTTCTCAGTATAGAATGCTGCGATTTTATGGCCATGCTCTCTAGCAAAAGCAATAAGTTCATCTTTAGCACGATTGGCATCTTGATCCTTGGTTGAGGCACGAAGGTAGGCTCTAATAAACATAAACACCCAAAATAGTCTGTTATAAGTAGTTTTATTATATCAGTCTATTTTAGGTGGTCTATTAATATTTTATAAGGCGTTTTTAGGTGGTTCCGCTAGGGTATACCCTAAAATCAACAATCCAAAATAAGCTAAGTTAATAATGAATGAGATCTCTGCACACGACAAAAAAACAAAAAAGTCTGTTAAAGCAAAGGCATAATAGTAATTTTTAAGACGAATCAGACTATGCCAAACCTTAACAGACTTAGTGAAACTTTAACCCAAAACCTGAGTATGAACAAGGCAAGAATCAATTGTTTGAGCCTAATGGTAATAGCCCTGATTACTGCTCAAAGCAGTAATCTTAAAAAAAATAGCAAGACACCTTCCTGTGGTAAAACCGACAGCCACTATCGCAGACTACAGCGATTTTTTTCCGAAGCGAGGATAGACTACGATCAACTGGCTTTAATGATATATCGACTATTTGGGCTAGGCAAAGTCACCTTAACCATTGACCGCACCAACTGGAAATGGGGTAAAAGTAACCTCAACATCTTTATGCTAGGAGTGGTATATAAAGGGATAGCCATCCCCTTATACTGGCAAATGCTAGATAAGCGAGGTAATACAAACCATCTTGAACGCTGTGAACTTATTGAGCGGTTTATCAAACAATTTGGCAAAGATAACCTTGAGATGATAGTAGCGGACAGAGAGTTTGTTGGCGAAAAATGGTTTAACTGGCTCACCAATAATCACATACCCTTTGCCATACGGATTAAGAAGAACAGTAAAGTTAAGAATCATCATGGCAAGTTGGTACAGATTAAAGAGTTATTTCGCCATGTTGGCCATCAAGAAACATATCGACATGGGCGAATACTGACTGTCGATGGTTGTTTGGTTCGAGTATTTGCCAAGCGTGATAAAGACTACGGTTTAGTGATTGTGGCAACCAATCAACTAGAAACAGTGGATGCGATGATAAGCTATGGCAAGCGTTGGGAAATTGAGACTTTATTTGCTTGTCTAAAGGGCCGTGGCTTTAATCTTGAAGATACCCACTTAACCCATCTTGATCGGGTCAGTAAATTAGTCGCAGTGAACGCCTTAGCATTTTGTTGGGCTTATCATGTCGGTATTTATAAAGACAAAGATAAGCCGTTAAAACGCAAGTTGAATTCAAACGCTCGACCTCAAGCCAGTTTGTTTGCGCTTGGCCTGGATGTGTTGATTGAAGGCCTGCGCTTGGTGTTTTTTAACAATGATAAGACTGTATTTCGACAGTTAGTTAGCTTTTTAACCCCTAAACCTATGAAAATCCGGTGGGGATGATTTTTTTGTCGTGTGCAGAGGAATGAGATATAATTATGCTATTAAATATACTTGTTAATTACATATTATATAATCTAAAAATTTGATCCAAAAGGAAAGTTAACTCATCATGGACGTACGTAAACACAAGGCTAGTTTTTTTAGCGTAGTAATTACTTTTTTATGTCTCACGCTATCATTAAATGCTAATGCAACAGACTCAGTACTTGAAGCGGTTACCAATGCTGAAACTGAATTAGGCGCTAGAATTGGTCTAGCTGTGCATGATTTGGAAACGGGAAAACGTTGGGAACATAAATCTAATGAACGTTTTCCTCTAAGTAGTACCTTTAAAACACTTGCCTGTGCAAACGTTCTTCAAAGAGTTGATCTAGGTAAAGAAAGAATTGATAGAGTTGTGAGATTCTCTGAAAGCAATCTCGTTACATACTCACCTGTAACAGAAAAACATGTGGGTAAAAAAGGGATGTCGCTCGCAGAGCTGTGTCAGGCCACATTATCAACCAGTGATAATTCAGCTGCCAATTTTATTCTACAAGCGATTGGTGGACCTAAGGCTCTAACGAAATTTTTGCGTTCCATTGGCGACGATACTACGCGCCTTGATCGCTGGGAAACAGAACTTAACGAAGCGGTGCCTGGAGATAAGCGAGACACGACAACACCAATTGCAATGGTAACGACACTTGAAAAGTTACTAATTGACGAAACACTATCTATCAAATCTCGTCAACAACTAGAATCTTGGCTTAAAGGTAATGAGGTTGGCGATGCATTGTTTCGTAAAGGCGTTCCAAGTGACTGGATAGTAGCAGATAGAACAGGTGCTGGTGGTTATGGGTCGCGTGCTATTACTGCGGTGATGTGGCCTCCAAATCGCAAGCCTATCGTAGCCGCTCTATACATTACAGAGACAGACGCCTCGTTTGAAGAAAGAAATGCTGTCATTGCAAAAATTGGTGAGCAAATAGCGAAGACAATATTAATGGAGAATAGCCGTAACTGATTTATTTATAGTTCGATGCCTGTATAGCGCATCGAACTATCGGCTATCTCTTTATCAGCCCATTATTATCATCGGTTTTTAATGCTGGTACACGTTCTTGTATTGCATGATAGAACCTATCTTTGTCTTTTGGTGATATCACTATGCTACCACCTTCATATCTTATCTCAATCCTATCTAAAGACAGTGCTGGAGCAGATAAAGTACTGCTGGTAGGAGTGATATGGGTAATGTCTTCTAACGAGATACTCTGAGTAGAAAAACCATTTTTCACTAACAATGTGTCAGCTGTCAAAGTGTACTTTATATTAAAAAACAGTACCAATAGCAGTAACGCAGTTGGTATGGTAAAAAGGCTTATAAATATTATTCTTTTAATAGAACTATTGTTGTACATCCATTCCCATACAGGCACCAAAACGAGTAGTAAGCTAGAACCCAATATTAAAAACGCCAACCAAAAATCAATCTTTGATGTAAATATAGTATTTATCATAATTTGTTAGCAGAGCGCCTTTAGTTAATATTTATATTAGAATAGCTCAGTTCATGTACACCACCAAGTACACTGTCATAATCTTGATGGCTGTATCTACTATCGTATATAGCCCACAGCCAAAGGTTCAAGTCCTCACTAGGGTACCGCATCCTTTTCACTCTATAAAATCGAGCCTTTCCTAAAAAGTGTGTAACAGCTTATAATCCACTAACCGGAGAATAAGTAAACGACTAATATATTCAGATTTCTATTTGGCAGACCCAGCTATTACAATTGATAGCTGGGTTTATCAATTCATAGCTCTACTTGCTCATAACCTCTCATTAAATCAATAAACGCCGCCTCAAGCACACCAATCGCCTCATCATCTACGATTAGCCCCTCATCTATTTGACGCTGCACCCATACATGAAGCGCCTCATCATTATAGAAAATCGGATTCACGTCCAATATTTTGGCCAGCTGTGAGCCTTGCTGTATTTGTAAGTTTTGAATCAGTTGCTTGGTTAAAACCTTCACTTTGTGATCAAACCAAGATGACGTTGTTGGTTGCTGCGCTGACGTATACATAATAATCTCCTGTAGATTAATTAGATTTCTTAATTAACTAAATGTTCTGCTACAGGTAAAATTATACACGCATTTTGACTCATTGCAAGATAAAATAACCTACTGTAGGTTATTTTATGTGTTTAGAGACTAGATGTCTGAATCGTCAGTAAGTTCATATAGATCGCCTACCTCAATTTTAAAATAGCGGCATAGCTTTTCAATCACTTCTAAATCTACTCGAGTGGCTTCTTCATGATACATACGCGTGATTGTGCCTCTGTTGATAGAAGTTTCTCTTGCAACATCTGCAATTTTAAGGCGCTTTTCACCCATTATCGTTGATAAATGACACTTAACCATTACCCTCTCCTATTTCAAATATAGTGCTATTAGCATATAAATTATTCGCTAAACACGCATAGCGCTATTAAGCAGTGCATTTTACTACGTGTCATATCGGTTTAATAGTAAGACCTATCCAATACTAATAAGCTCAATGCTTTCAGTTGTGCTTACTAGCCCTTTGCGATAATATACTTATATGAGTACTTACTCATTTGAGTGTATGAATATATAATCATCATAAGGCCTTTACCATGAAAGTAATCGCAGTACTGAACCAAAAAGGCGGCAGCGGCAAGACCACGATAGCCACGCATTTGGCACGTGGGCTACAACTTCAGGGTCATAGTGTGCTACTCGTTGATAGTGATCAGCAAGGCAGTGCTCGCGATTGGAGAGCCGTTGATGAAGACAATCCTGTTCCTGTTATCGGCCTTGATAGGCCAACGCTTGATAAGGATTTAAAAAATGTTTCTGATAAAGAGTTCGTCGTAATTGATGGCTCACCGCAAGCGACCAATCTGGCACTATCTGCCATAAAAGCCGCTGACTTTGTGTTGATACCCGTACAGCCAAGCCCCTATGATGTATGGGCGACCAGTGATTTGGTTGATTTGGTGCAGCAGCGCATCGAGATGACCGATGGTAAGCTCAAAGCCGCCTTTGTGGTCTCTCGTGCGATCCAAAACACTAACATCGGCAAAGAAGTTGCCGCAGTGCTACAAGATTATAATCTGCCCGTTCTTGATGCCAGAATCGTGCAGCGCGTCAGCTATCCAAATAGCGCTTCAGTGGGTAAAACGGTATTTGAGACAGAATCTGCTAAGAGCAATGCCGTGACTGAGATCACGCAACTGGTCAACGAGGTTAAAACGTTTTTTGATAAGGAAGTAGAGTTATGAAAGCTGGCCGCCCAAGTAAAGATAAAAAAGATGCGCTTGAGTTGTCTGACGTCACTGATAAGCCTAAAAAGAGCACACGAGTCAATTTCAATCTTGATGAAGATACCTACTTTGAGCTTAAACAATACGTCCTTGATAATCGCACAACCGTCACTAAGCTACTCACTGAGATGATTGAGTCACGGCTGAATGAGCGTTGATGCCCATCCATAGCATTGATTTTTAAGAATTTATTCTGGGTGTATATACACCTATACACCTATACACCTCTGCCATGAAATTAGGCTCAACAACACGATAATTCTCTACCAGACCATTTGGCAATCTACGCTCTACTAAATAACCAACATCAACCACAAAGTCAGCTGTTTTGGTTATTATCCTTTTTCCACCTTGAACACTAGCAGCCTGGTCACTAGCAACTAAATTACCTTGAGCATCAAAAACAGAAATTTTATCTTTCATTAAAGAGCTAAATGACATTTTATTTCTCACTTAATATAAACCGTTTATATATAAAAAAGTTTTAAATTATTATGTAGATAAGATCGAAAATATTGTTCTCTAATCTTTTCTACTACACCTTTCCTCCTACACCTTTAAACTTCTCAACAAAAGCCGATATTTTTTGGAAAACACTTTGCTTCTTGGTTAGATATTCTGGGTTAAGAGGACTTAGTTTAGGTAGGACCTCATTTAGCTCCGTACCATTCTCACTGGCGTACTCACGCTTTAAAGATGCCGTTATATAACGCTTAGCTGCCTCTTCATTAAGATTTTCAGCAACAATCATATCTTGGGCTTCACGCTGCTGCTCTGTTTGAGCAAAGCTAAAGAAGGCCTCAATAATGCTGGATTTATCAGGGATGTTATCCAAGTTAGTTTTATTGATAAAATCTACTACCAGGCTTTCTTTAGCGCGATTACCAAGGCTTGCTCTAATTACACGACGTACTTCCTCTACCAAGGCGGACTTATCCTTGGTATTCTTATTATTCTCAAAAATCAGCTCAAGGATGTAATCAAGGTTAATCTCTTGAGACTTAAGAAGATCCACCTCAAAAACCACTTCATCCCAGTCAAGCGAGGACTCGCTTTGATCCTTGGCTGCTTTTTCACGGCGCAGCCAATCACGTATGTCGTTATACGTTGATCGATAGTCTTGTACTTTTCGTTCAGCAGGTACATCGATGCTTTGCATGGCAGCAAGATCTTCATCCGTCAAATAGTGCTCAGCTTTGAATGTCTCAACTGCCTCAGTATCAGTAATATCTATGTTTTGAAGCGCTTTTAGGCTTGCGAACTCATCATAGTTTTGTAAGATGTTCTCGACGCGTAAGTACTCGCCAAATAACTTAGCAAAGTCCTTTTTGTCCGCCTCTTTGACGATCTCATCAGGGTCAGGAAAGCGTTGCTGCAGCTCTTTAATCACCTCTAAATAGCCACGCCGTGCTTTGCCTGTCGCAATATCGGTAAAGCCTTCTAGATACTCCCTATAGCTTTTTTCTAACACGACGTTTTTAGTATTTCTATCACCAAACAAGGTGATGGCATCAATGGTCGCTTGCTCTAAGTCGCGGAATGTCACGATGTTACCAAAGGTCTTAGTGGCATCATAAATGCGGTTAGTCCTTGAGAACGCTTGCATCAAACCGTGATAGCGAAGGTTTTTATCAACATAGAGCGTGTTTAAGGTTGGCGCATCAAAACCTGTGAGGAACATACCGACAACAATCAGTAAATCCACATCCTGCTTAATAACGCGTCCTGCAAGATCACGGTAGTAGTTTTGAAAAGACTTACTGTCTACGCCGTAATTGGTCTTAAACATCTCGTTGTAATCATGAATAGCACGGCTTAAAAACTCTTTAGCACTGCTATTCATGGCGGTAGGCTCAAAGCCTTCGTCGGCAATGTCACCGATTGCGTCTTGTTCTTCATTGGCAGCATAAGAAAAGATAGTGGCAATCTTTAAGGGTCTCTCGCTGTCCTTTTGTAGCTGATTCAAGGTCTCATAGTAAGCCTTTGCTGCGTCCACACTACTAACAGCAAACATGGCATTAAAACCTTTGCTGTTTCCTTTTAAGCGATGGGTTTTTTGCTTAAAGCTTTTTAAAACGTACTTTGAGATCTCTTCAATACGATCAGGGTGTAATAACAGCTGCTTGTTTTCAGCAGCTGTGAGTTTCTTCTCATCTTGCTCGCTTTCAATGGCTTGAAACTGCGGGCGCACGTCATTGTAGTCCACCTTAAACTTCAACACCTTCTCATCACGAATGGCATCAGTGATAACGTATGAATGCAGCTCATGGCCAAACACACTGGCAGTTGTCTCTGCACCCAAGGCATTCTCAGGGAAGATAGGAGTGCCTGTAAAACCAAACTGGTAGTATTTTTTAAACTTCTTCTTTAAGTTCTTTTGTGCTTCACCAAACTGGCTACGATGTGCCTCATCAAAGATAAACACCACTTGTTTATTATAAATGGGTAAATTAGCCTCACCTTTGATTAGGTTATTTAGCTTTTGAATGGTGGTGACAACAATTTTATTATCATCTTTTTCAAGGTTGCGCTTTAGTCCTGCGGTACTGTCAGAGCCGTTAACGCTATCAGGGGAGAAGCGCTGGTACTCTTTCATGGTTTGATAATCAAGATCCTTACGATCCACCACAAAAAACACCTTATCAATAAAAGGTAGTGATGTTGCTAAGCGGGCAGCTTTAAAGCTGGTTAAAGTCTTACCTGAGCCTGTGGTATGCCAAATATAGCCGCCACTCTCAAGAGTGCTCCACTTCTTGGCTTGATAAGCACTATTTATTTTCCATAAAATGCGCTCAGTAGCAGCAATCTGATACGGACGCATCACTAATGAGGTATTACTCACATCAAAGACGGTGTAATGCATCAGCACGTTTAATAGGGTGTTTTTTTGAAAGAAGGTCGCGGTAAAATCTTTTAAGTCTTTGATTAGGGTGTTATCTGATCGTGCCCAGTTCATGGTGAAATCAAAGCTGTTTTTATTGCGCTTGGTGGTATTGGCAAAATAGCGGGTATCGGTGCCATTTGAGATCACAAACAGCTGT